>CAMZCW010000006.1 GCA_947305045.1 uncultured Bacteroidales bacterium
AGTCCGTCAACTGGTCTGTGGGAGACAAGATTCTTGCCGTATGGAACGGTGGCAGTAAAGAATCAGAGGCACTTACAGAAGGCGGAGCATCGGCATCGTTCACTGTAAATGATATGGAAGGAAATCCCCAATATGCGGTTTATCCTTCAACACTGACCAGCAGTTATGACGGAGCCAGCTTCAAGGTGACTATCCCTTCCACACAGGACGGCTCATTCTCAAAAGCCGCTGTTGAAGTTGCACAGGTGAGTGATTCAGACCTTGCATTCAAGAATCTTGGCGGTCTTATGAAACTTACCATCACTTCTGCCGATGTACGTACAGTGACCATCTCTTCCAACGACGGGACGGCTCTTGCCGGAAAGGCTACTGTTACATTTGACACTGCAGGCGTTCCTTCCGTGGCATCGGTGGAAGAAGGAACCTCAACCGTCACGCTCAGTTTCACAGGCGAGCCCAGTACTGAAGAACCCTACTATGTGGCTGTTCTTCCCTGCGAGCTCAAGGCTGGCGTTTACATTGAGTTCAAAGATGTAGATGGGTATGTGATTGGAGAAAAGATGACCGGAAAGACCCTCTCTGTGGCCCGTCGCCAGATATGTAATTTTGGTTCTGTCACTATTGCAACAATTGAAAACAAGTACTTTGTCACTGTTGAAGGGAATGGTGATGGCTCCAGCTGGGAAAACGCAGCGGATTATGCCGCACTGGTAACCCATCTTAAACAGGACAAAGTTAATGGAAAGAATATCTATATGGCTGCCGGTACTTACACTTCTACCGCTGCCGTTACCATATCAAATACATCCTTCTCAATCTTTGGCGGCTATCCTGCAGATGCCAAAGGCACCTCCCTTGCCGGAAGAAACATCACAGCAAACGAGACTGTTTTCGATGGTAATGACACATACAGCATTTATACTTTCAGTTCAAGTGATATTGATGGTAGTTTTGATGGTGTAACTTTTACAAAAGGAGCCAGGACAGATAATAAAGCAGGATGCGCCCTTGTGATTGCAAATGTCAAAAAGTTATCTTGCGCAAACTGTAAGTTTACATCCAATGTTACAACAAGTGGATCAGGCGGTGTAATGCGAGCAGATGCAGGAACTCTGGTTTTCAGTAAATGTACATTCTCCAATAATAGTGCAAAAGCAGGAGGGGTAGTATATGCTGGTTACAAATATTCATCGTCTCCTTCAATTACGTTTAATGAGTGTTCTTTCAATAACAACTCTTCAACTGCTGGTGCCGGCGGTGTTCTATATGTAGAAGGAAAGTCAGATTACAGTCCAACAATAGCATTTACAAAATGTTCATTCTCGGGCAATTCTTCCTCCGGTAATGGCGGAGTTATCAATGCTACAGGTGTTGAGACCGGCCCTACCACAGTAACTGTTACCGGTTGTCAGTTTAATAACAATACCTCGTCGGCATCTGCAAGTGTAATATACCTTGATAACTATGCTACTGTAAATATTGACGGCAGTTATTTCGGAGGCAATAATGCTGATACTAGAGGTGCTATCAGGTTAAGCAATGCAAATAGTATTGTGCGTATTAACAATAGTTCTTTCAGGGATAACACCAGTTCCAATACTTGTACAGATATTCTTGTTACAAATGGCATTCTGGCTGTGAATAACTGTAGTTTCTACCATTCTGGAGTGAGGTCAATCCCGAGTGTTTATAACTCTGCAAACACTCTGATTGTGAACAGTTCCCTTCAGGGCCAGATTAACTCGGCAAACGGTATTGTATACAACACCTCATCCTTGTACATTGCCAACAATTTCATTCTTAACAGATATAAAGTAACTGAGGACCCTAAACCGGCAGTTGCCGCTCCTTCTGGTTCCGTCACATCTTACGGGCATAATGCTTTTTTCAATGCAATGCCCGCCAGTAATTATACCGTAGAGAGTAGTACAAGTCATCCGGATTTCAAAACGGCTTCAGGTTACCTGCTTGGGTGGAATGATTCTGAACACATACTCTGGAAGTCAAATAACACTCTCCCCGCTGGATTTACAAGAGGTACTCCTGCCAGGGTGCTGGAGGCAATCCAGGCATTTGACACGGCAAATCCTACTGCCGGCGTAGAGACTTGGCTGAACGGAGCATATCTGAAAGATGCCCTTGGTACTACCAGGAATACGGAAGGTTGCTGGCCCGGTGCATATGAGGGCAAATAAGGAAAAAATGCGAAAGCTTTTGGTTATTGTGGCCGCAGCTATGCTTTGCGGCGGCCACATCTCTGCCAAAAGCGGCCCAGTAAAAGTGTGGGAAGGAACCATAGAACTGCCCACATACCGGGTCAATCCCCCGGAGAAGGCGCCGCTATTTGAAAGAGACTTTGCATATCAGAGGGCAAAGCGTTCCGTGTATCCCTACGCGATGAACGACAACCCCACTATAGAGAAAGTGGATTCTGTCCACCGCGCCCTTTACCTGGAGAACGACTACCTTAAGGTTTGCGTCCTGCCAGACCTTGGCGGCAGGCTTTTCTATGCCACGGACAAGACCAATGGCTATGAGATCTTCTACCGCCAGCACGTGATAAAGCCCGCAAATGTGGGCATGCTTGGCGCATGGATAAGCGGAGGTGTGGAGTGGAATGCCTTCCATCACCACAGGGCAACCAGCCAATATCCGGTGGATTACCGTCTTTCCCACAACAGCGACGGCTCCAAGACCATCTGGGTGGGAGAAGTTGAAAACCGTCACGGCATGAGCTGGGAAGTGGGCCTCACCCTTTTCCCGGACAAGTCTTACATCCAGGTGACGGGCCGGTTCTTCAACACTACGGCCGACCGCAACTCCATGCTCCACTGGAACAACGTGGCAACCCATGCCAACGAGAACTACCAGATTATCTTCCCGGAAAACACAGAGTTTGGAATGTTCCACCACAAATCCAGCTTTATTCACTGGCCGGTGCCTCAGGAACCATACAAGGGTAATCCTGATTTTATCGGCCGGGATGTAAGCTGGTGGAAGAACCTTCCTTCCCTTACCGGAGACTCCGTTTTCATCTGCGACCTGCAGGACGATTTTGTGGGAGGTTATGACCATGGAGTGAAGGCCGGAACCATGCTTGTGGGAGACCACAACATCAACAAGGGTGGAAAATTCTGGACCTGGGGCCATCTGAACTATGGCCATGCCTGGGACTGCGTCACCCTTACCGACGAGGACGGCCCCTACGTGGAGCTGATGACATCGGCCTACTCCGACAACCAGCCGGATTATTGCTGGATCAATCCCGGGGAGACCAAGGAGTTTACCGCATGGTGGTATGGAATACGTGACCTTGAGAACGTAAACCGCGGAAACAGGGAGGCAACGGTAAACATGGACCTGGGCCCCGAAGGGAAAGTCCACCTTGCAGCCAATGTGACCTCCGTGAGAAACGACGCCGTGGTGCGCGTTACGCATGACGGAAAGCTGCTGTATGAAAAGAAGGTTTCCATTGCTCCGGACAAACCCTATAGGGATGACTTCATTACAGATCCCTCAGAACTTGAGGACCCTTCCGGGGTTACGATGACACTGCTCTCTTCTGAAGGAGAGGAACTTATCAGCTATCATCCCTATGTGCATGACCTTACAAAGCCTGTTCCCGAAGGCCTGAAGCCGGTGAACCCCGTGCCCTCAAGCGTAAAGAACCAGGAGGAACTCTACTACATAGGCATGCGCAACCTTCAGTTCCACCAGGCACACGTCAACCCCAACGACTATTTCCTGGAGGTGCTGAGGCGTGATCCCGGCGACGTGCGTTCCAACACCCAGATGGGCATTTTCCACCGCAAGAACGGAGAGTACGAGCTTGCGGCAAAGTACCTGAGGAAGGCACTGGAAAGGCAGACCGCCAATTATACCAGGGTGGCCGTCGGTGAGGCCATGTACAACCTTGGCCTTGTCCTCAAAGCCCAGGGAAAGTATGCCGACGCCATTGATACCCTGTACCGTGCGGCCTGGGATTACGAGTATGCATCGGCCTCCTACCTGCAGCTGGCAAGGATTTCCTCCATCCAGGGGAACCGGGAAAAGGCGCTGCATGAGGCCGATATGGCTGTCCGCTACAACGGGATGAATATTGACGCCAGGAATCTGTATGCCACCCTCCTGAGGAAGGAAGGCCGCAAGGCCGATGCCATCCTGATGGCAAGAAGCGTGCAGGAACTCCATCCTCTGGACTACTATGCCTGCAGCGAACTTGTGAAGATGGGCAGCCTGTCTGTGAAGGATCTGGACGGAATACTCCAGCACAGGCCAGAAAGCATGATGGACCTTGCCGTGGAATACCTGAACAACGGTTTTGAGGATGACTGCCGCAATGTTCTCCTTGAGAGCGAGAAGCATGGCGCTTATCCGACTGCCGAGTATTACCTTGGCTGGCTTGCGCACCTTGACGGTGATTCCCAGGCCGCGCGCGAATGGTTCACTAAGGCAGAGAGCCTTAACCCCGACAGGGTGTTCATGTTCCGTCTGGAAACCATCCCCGTCCTGAGGACAGCCCTCGAGTACCTTCCTTCGTCGGCAAACAGCTGGTGCTACCTTGGCAGCCTCCTTTACCAGAAGCAGCCTGAAGAGGCGATGGCCTGCTGGGAAAAGGCCGTTGAGGCAGACCCGGGATTTGCAATGGCCCTCAGGAACATTGCCTGGGGATACAGGTTCTGCAAGGAAGACCTTTCAAAGTCTATAGAATACTACCTGAAGGCAATTGAGGCCGATAAGGACGGAAACGCCATCTTCCTCACCGAGTGCGACGAGGTGATGGAACTTGCAAATGCACCTCTGGAACAGCGTTACCAACTCTTTGCATCCCGCAGGGACCTGTACCAGAAGCGTTACGATTCCGAGACCAGGGCCATTCGTCAGAGAATCCTCCATGGAGAGTATGAGCAGGTGCTTGAACCGCTTCTGTCCCGTTTCTACAGCAGGAGGGAGCACATTGAAGACCTTCACGACATTTATGTAGATGCCTGCCTGCTTTCCGGCTTCAAGGCCTGGAAGGACGGAGACAACCAGAAGGCCCTTCACTATATGCTCATGAGTGACGAGTATCCGGAGAATCACGGTTATGCACATCTTGAATACAGCCCCCGCGACGCCCAGGTCTGGTACAACATTGGGCTTGCCTATGAGAAGGTTGGCAATGCCCAGATGGCAAGGCAGTACTATGAGATGTCTGCAGGCGTGGAGATAAAGCCCAAGGATGCGGTCTATAACTATGAGAAGGCCCTTTCCATGAAGAAACTTGACAGCAAAGCCAAGGTAAAGGGACTGTACAGGGAAATGGTCTCACATGGCAAAGCTTCTGTTACGGATTATGTCCAGCGCTTTTTTGAGAGCTTTGACAGAGGGCCCTATGAGCAGGATGTGAATTCTGCCGCCTGGTATGAGCAGGGCCTTGGCTGGAAAGCCCTTGGAAGGAACGGAAAAGCTAAGCGTTGTTTCAAAAAATCTTTGGCCGAACGTAACGATAATTTGTGGGCAAATTACTATCTTGGTATCTTGAAATGAAGAACTGTCTGCTTGTCATATTTATGCTGACAGCATCATGTATGCGCGGGCCGGACGTTCGCGTAGAAGGCTTTGGTCAGTTGAGTGACGGACAGCAGACACATCTTTTCACAATCAGCAATTCTTCAGGAGCAAGCATGTCTCTGTGCGACTACGGTGCCCGGATAGTTTCCATCCGGGTGCCGGACCGCAACGGTTTGATGGGTGATGTGATTGTGGGCCCCGTGGATATTGGCACCTTTGAGAATGCAGACCGTTTCATGGGCTGCACAATAGGGCGTTACGCAAACCGTATCGAGGGCCCCACCGTCACAATTGACGGGGTGGATTATCAACTTGAAACCAATGAGACCCTGGACGGAGTTCCCGTACAGTGTCACAGCGGCTTCAACGGGATAGACCGCTTTGTGTGGAACGGGTGCGCTGTCTCTGACAGCTGTGTCCGTTTTACCAGGGTGAGCCCAGACGGAGAAGGCGGTTTCCCCGGAAACTGCAGTATCTCGGTCAGTTTCACCCTCACCGGAGACAATGCCTGCATCATTGAGTATGAGGCCGTTACAGACAAGCCCACCTTTGTCAACCTCTCCAATCACAGCTATTTCAATCTGAGAGGAGACAACAGCTATGTTATGGAACAGCTGCTTTGCGTGGAAGCCGACAGCTGCATCCGCAACAACAGCCGCTACTGTCCGGACAAGGTGAGCCCGGTGGAAGGAAGTCCCTTTGACTTCCGTTCGCCGCACAGGGTAGATTACAGGCTGGACATGCCGGACGGGCACCTTGCCCTGATGCGGGGAATGTCGGCCTGCTGGATACTCCGTGGCTGGGACGGCTCTCTCAGGAAGGCTGCCGTCCTGTATGATCCGGTGAGCGGACGTGGCGTTGAGGTAAGCACAACCGAACCATGCATCCTCACTTACACCGGACGTGGATTCGACGGATCCATGACAGGCAAGTACGGTCCTGTAGAGAAATACTTGGGAATGCTTCTGGAGACAATCCATGCTGCAGATTCGCCAAATCAGGAACGTTTCCCCTCAACGCTGCTGCGTCCGGGGCAGACGTTCCGCTCCACCACACAGTTCAGATTCTTTGCCAAATGATGCTCCGTTCCCTGCTCATATCCCTGCTTCTGATAATTGCCGCTCCGGCCGGAGCAGTAGAATTTCAGTTTTCCCGCATGGACAGCGACAACAGTGCGCTGTCTAACAACGCTGTGAGAAAACTGTACAAGGATTCGCGCGGTTTTGTCTGGATAGGTACCCACAAGGGCCTGAACAGATACGACGGCACCAGGATAAAGGTATATGACAGGAAGGACTTCGGCTCCCAGTCGGACTTCATCAATGTGATGCAGGAAGACAGTGAAGGCAATCTCTGGATAGGTACCGACAACGGAGTTGTGATATACAGTTACAACACGGACAGTTTCATCCCTCTTTCTCAGCTGGACCCGGCAGGCGCCGGAATAGATGACAGAATCTTTGCAATTGCCAGGAATTCCAAGGGCGTGATGTGGATTTCCAGCAGGGACAAGGGCCTGTTTTCCTGGAACCCGGCAGACAGGATGCTCAGGAAGCACCCAATGGCAAGCCCGGACAGGGCTCCTGTTACCAAAATATTCAGAATAGCTATTGACAGGCTGGACGGAATGTACCTTGCCGTCCTGTACGACAATATCTATTATGCCGACGAGAACGCCACCACCCTGCGCCCCGTCGAGGGCAGTTCAATCTATTCCGGAGATGACATAGAGGGCCTTACGGTTTCTCCGCGCTCGGATGAGATCCTGTATGTGGCGGGAAACAGTACCGGACTTACGGAACTGAACCTGAGGACGTCGGAAGTGAGGACGCTTTGGACCCAACCGGAAGAGCACAGGCCTACGGCACTCACGGCAGACGCTTCCGGTGTTCTCTGGATGTCATCCACCTGCGGCCTTCTCCGCTGTGACCCTGCAAGCGGCGCAGTACAGCTCACACTCTCTGGCCGATACATAACAGATGCCGTCCCTGACAAATGGGGCGGGATGTGGGTAGGAACACTGTATGAAGGGGTGGGTCATTCATCGGCCTTCAAAAACAATTTCAACCGCTACATCCAGACCTCAGACGGCATTTCTTTGAACGGATGCGTGGTGACGGGTTTTGCAGAAGATGAAAAAGGAAGGCTCTGGATTTCTACGGAAAAGCGTGGCCTGCTTAAGCTTGAAGGCGGCGTCCTGGAATCTTTGTCGGGAAAGAACCGGGAACTTCCCATTGACATAACGGGAGTGTGCGCGGCCGACGGTTACGTATGGCTGGGAACACAGAAAGGCGTGATGCGGCTGGATCCGCGCACCAGCATTGTAAAGGACTATTCCGGCAAGAAATCCGGCGACCAGAGACTTGTCTCCTTCTATAAATCAAACAGCGGGGACGTATATGCCTGTTACTCCCTTGGCATTTCACGCTACGACGCAGCATCGGATTCCTTTGTCCCCATTGAGCCCCTTTCCAGTTTCATTGTGGAAAGCATGGCGGAGGATTCCAAGGGAACGATGTGGATAGCCACCTACTTTGACGGGGCATACACGTACGATATTGAAAATGACAGGATAACCGGCCATTTCTGCCCCCAGACAGGAAGCGTGATTCCCGGAATGGTCTCTTCCGTTGCCGTGGATTCAAGGGGACAGGCCTGGGTGATAGGATTCACTTCCGGCTGCTTCCGCTATGTGAAAGAACGTGACGGTTTTGAGGAGTATAACCGTTCAAAACTTCCCTCAATGCCAAGCGACCTGCTCAGGAAAGCACTGCCGGACAAGTCCGGAGTCCTGTGGATTTCCTCAGACAAGGGTCTTCTCATGCTGAACCCGGACAATTACTGGGCAAGGACATTCACAAGGGAAGACGGCCTGCTTGACAACAATTTCACAAAGAGCGCGCTGAAGCTTTCCGACGGCTCCATGGTTTTTGGCAGCACCAACGGTTTTATCCGCTTCCGCCCCGACAGTTTTGGCGCCGAAGTCCTGCCCGGAAACGTGGTGATTTCCGAGATGGTCCTTGGCGGCGAACCTGTCCGCCCCGGAGAAAAATCGGCCTGTGATAAAAACCCGGACATACTGGATGAGATTTCCCTAGGTCCCAGCGAGAACACCTTTGGATTCTCATTCTCTGCGCCAACGGCGCCGTTCCCGGCTTCCACAAGAATCCTGTGTAAGCTTGAGGGTTATGATACGGCCTGGACAGACGCCACCGACGGCCGCACCATCATCTGGTACAATGTGCCCCGCGGATCATACTCGCTGAAGATGAAGACCGTGGGCCTTGACGGCACGGAGCGGCCGGGGCATAAGGATCTCAACATAGTGGTAAGGCCATATTTCCTTCTGTCTTTGCCGGGAGTGATCCTGCAGATGGCAATAATTCTCCTTGTGCTGAGCGGAGCGCTGTATATTATGTTCAGAATCAGGAAAGAGAACGAGCGCAAGCGCATGGAGGCGTTTGTTGACAGGCAGAACCGCGCAATGCTCAAGGACAAGATGACATTCTTCACCAACGTCATCCATGAGATCAAGACCCCTCTCACCCTCATACACACCCCCATCAACAAAATGATGGCGTCGGACAAGCTGGATCCCTCGCTCAGGGAGGAGGCAAAAGTGATAAGCAACTCTGCCGACAGCCTGGACCAGCTTGTAAAGGAACTGCTTGATTATGTTAGGGTAGAAGAGCATGGATATGTCCTTTCCCTCATGCGTTTTGATATGGTGGAACTGGTCCGTTTCATGTGCTTCAACTTCTCAGACACGGTACGGGACCGCAACCTTTCCCTTGAAAACCATTTTGCCAGGGAGAGGATATATCTGAGCGCAGACAAAAGCGCTGTCTCAAAGATGCTGTCCAACCTCATCCACAATGCTGTAAAATATGCAGAGTCAAAAGTTGAGGTGACAGTAGAGGCCCAGGGAGAATCGGTCATAGTCCGAGTACGGAACGACGGCACTCCCATTCCGGCAGAAAGGAGGGAGGCTATTTTTGAACCATTTGTCCAGTACGTTTCAGAGCATCAGCCCTATGGACAGAGCTTCGGGATAGGTCTTTCGTTTGCACGGAGTCTTGCCAGGCTCCATGGAGGAAGCCTTACCCTCAGCGAAGACTCTCCCGTTACGGAGTTTGTCCTTTCACTGCCGGCAGGAGGGGCACAGGAAGGTGAAGAAGTGAGGAACCAGGATGAGACAGGAGTGGTTAAAGATTCTGACAACCGCCCGGAAATCCTTCTTGTAGAGGACAATGCCGCACTTCTTTCATACCTTAAGGGCAAGCTTGGGGAACACTACAGCGTGGTGGGCGTCCCGTCTGCAGAAGTTGCGCTCAAGGTCCTTGAAGAGAACAAGGTGGATATGCTTATCACGGATATCGCCCTCCACGGAATCAGCGGGGTGGAGCTGTGCAAGAAAGTGAGCGGCAACTTCAGCCTGTCACATATCCCCATCATAGTGCTGTCTGCAATATCGTCTGTAGATACAAAGATACGCTGCATAGAAAACGGCGCACTCCTCTATATAGAGAAACCTTTCAGCATGGATTACCTGGAGGCCTGTATCAGGGGAATCTTTGACAAGCGTACGCAGCTTAAGGCAGATTACAGGTCACCGGACAAGGGACTGGACATGTCCAAGTATGACCTGCCAAATCAGGACGAGGAGTTCCTGAACAAGCTGGAAAAGGCCGTCCGTGACAATCTGGACGACTCCAATTTCCAGTCCAAGAACCTGGAGGAAATCCTCTATGTGAGCCACAGCACCCTCAACCGTAAGGTCAAAGCCCTTTTGGACACTACTCCAAATGATTATATCAAGATGAGGAGGCTGTCTGTAGCCGCAGAACTGCTGGCCAAAGGGAATGTGAGGTCATACGAGGTATGCTATGCCGTGGGCTTCAATTCTCCCTCCTATTTTGCCAAATGTTTCAAATCCGAATATGGAATGCTCCCTCAGGAGTATGCAAGACAATTTAACACCAAAGAATAATGAAAAAGTATCTGTATCTTCTGTTCCTATCCCTGCCTCTTGTGTCAGGGTGCTCATTGTCAGAGACTGACCAGCCGGCCCAGTCGCCTGTCACATTGGGCGTGAGTACCGGAACTGTCAGCACCAAGACATGGCTGGACGGCAACAATGAAGCGGCGTTGCTGCCCGTTTACTGGTCGGACGGAGACCGGATCAGCGTGAACGGAAATACGTCCCTTCCTGTCTCGGTGCCGGAGGGAGAGGCCGTCTCACGGGCCAATTTCACCGTCAGAGGCGTCAGCGCCCCTTATTCTGTTGTATATCCGGCCGATATCTGCTCGAAGGACTGGACCGGAGAAGGCGCAGTGGCCATTACCATTCCGGCAGTGCAGGAGTACTCTTCATCTTCCTTTGGAAACGGAGCGGCCATCCTCTACGCTTATTCAGAGAATGAGAACATTCAGCTGAAGAACCTGTGCGGAGCGCTGCGCATCTCAATCATCGGAGAAGATACAGAGATAGTCAAGGTGTCTATTCTCAGCGGAGGAAAACCTATTGCCGGAAACTTCTTGCTGAACCCTGTGGACGGTTCTCTTGAAGAAGTTGCAGGAGGGAAGGAGATAAGCCTTGACTCAGGGTCAAAGACTTTGTCCCTGACAGATCCTGTCCCATACTATTTTGCCGTACCTGCAGGAAATTATCCGGAGGGCTTCCAGTTTATCTTCATGAATTCCGAAGGCCGCCCCATGAGCTGCAGCTGGCTCAGGATGAACAAAACTGCCCAGCCCGGAGTAACCGTTACCGCCGGAATGCTGACAGACTTTGGCACTGTTGAGTTTATGCCTGAAGGCCGTGAGGTTATTTCTGCAGAAGATTGGAAAACCATTGTTGAATCCATCGCGCAGGGACAAACCGCATGGGAGAAACAGTTCCTCTTTGACGGGACAACCATCAGGCTTGGGGCCGATATTACCCTGGAAGAGGATCTTACCATTGATTCTTTCAAGTATATTCTGGACGCCCAGGGGCACAGCATCACCAGAGCCAGCGCTGAGAATCCATTGTTTGGAACCCTTAGCGGGACTGTAAAAGACCTTGTACTTGTTGGCTCCTTCACGGGAAATACCGCTCCTCTTGCCGCCACTCTTTCCGGAGGAAAGATCTCTGGTGTCATCAACCGGATGACCTATGATTCCGTGCTTGACAACCAGGACGTGCGTGTTGGCGGTCTTGTTCAAAGCATCCAGACCGGAGTTGTTTCTGACTGCGTAAACGAGGGTGCAATTACCATCAATGCCAAAGGTGAAACCGGAAAATTTGACAGCATCATTGGCGGCCTGGCTGCAACGGTGGACGGTTCCGTCATCATTGAGCGCTGCTCAAACAAAGCCGCAATCACAATCAGCATTTACCCCGTCAGTCTTACCACCGGTTATATACACTCAAGTTTTGGCGGATTGGTTGGCCTGGCACAGTCCGGTACGGCCACTTTCACCGACTGTTCAAATGATGGTATGATTTCCCTGACCACTGTTGAGAACCCGTCACAAAATCCTGTAAGACAGTATAGCGTAGGCGGTATCCTTGGCGTGTGCGCAATATTTGAAGCATCAGGTGATGTCACGGCCAATCCCGTTGACGCCAATCCTGCAAGTGTAAGCTTTGAGAACTGCTCCAACAGCGGAATAATCAGGAACTATGGCGTATGCAGCTCGGCCTCCAACCAGTCTGGCGGCAGAGTGTGCAGCGGAGGTATCGCAGGAACCCTGTTTGGCTCCTCAACGGTTGCCGCCAGCCTCAAAAACTGCACTTCCGTGGGAGAGATTACTCCCAACACCAACTTCTTCGGCCGAAATGCTTTCGGCGGAGTCATCGGCGGACTTGTAGGATACGGCGGATGGCTGGACATTGACTCCTGCACGGTAAATGCCAAACTTGGCACAGACCTTAGGCAGTCCTTTGCCGTTGCCGGTATCATTGGCAATGTCATGACCACATTCTCTGTCAAAAACACCAAGGTCTATTCCAATCTGGCTTTCGTGGAAAGTGCCACATACACCATTGGCAATTATGCACTTGGCGTGACTTGTAATGTTGCCCGTAACATGGCATCATACATTTCCCTTGGCGGCTCGGTTATTTCAGGATGCTCTTTCGGCGGTTCTATCTCCCTTGCGAGAGTTTCCAAATACACCAACGCAGACGTGCCGGCGCCAACGCTCACCACATATACTTCCGAGACTTTCTCTTCGGCTCTGGTCAGCGAGACATATACCGGCAGCGACATCACTTTGTCTGACAACGAATACTGGAGCGGATTATGAGACGTCACATTATAATACCCGCGGCGATAATGCTGGCATTGTCGTGCAGCCAGGGAGGAAAGGTGGATTTCCCCGAGCCTCCCGACGGATACACGCTTCTCCGCGCTCAGACCGAAGCAATCGGCCTGGGCACCTCAACCACCCCCGCAAACTGGGAAAGCGGCGCCAAGATTGGCGTTTTTGGGAGTACATCCGGCAACAACGCCATGTATATTCTCAAGAAGGCCGGAGCCGGCAAGAACGAGTCAGAGTTCTACGGCCCGCTGGTTTCTGGCGCAGAAGTGTCGGCCGTCTATCCCTACTCCGAGGGATTTACGGCATCGGCATGGGCTATTCCCACCGTCATTCAGCATACACAGTATCTGAATGTTGAACGCAGCATGGCAGAGCATTTCCTCTCCATCTGCAGCGACGCGTATGCTTTTCTTGACGCAGGCGTACTCCGCTTCCATTATCCGCTTGGAATGCTGGCTGTCAGCTTTGTCCTTGACAATCCCATTGTTGTGAATTCCATGGCAATACAATCTTCCAGCAAGGCCATTTCCGGGAACGGAACGGTTTCAACAGACGGAAAGGTTACAATGGACCAGTGGGCGTCAGATTCAATAGTTCTTAACTGCGGAGAGGGTATCGGCTCCCAGGACCATTTCTTCCTGTTTGTTCTTCCTCCTGCCGTTTATGAAGACCTTACTCTAAGCGTTGACATTGAGGACGAAGGAAATGCCGTTTTCCACCTGCCACAGGTGGAGATAAAGAGAATCTCTGAAACCGGTTTTCCTGTCTCCTCCCTTACTATTTCGGCCGATGGTCTCTCCGGATTCCACACGGAGGACGGCTTCCTGGAAGGATATGCAAAAATTGACACCGGCAACCTGTCTGCTTTTGGCAGGGAAGACGGATATCTGGAGGAGGACTGATTATGAGGAGAATAGTATTAATCACGGCTGTCGCCCTGGTAGTGGGCGCATGCACAAAAGAGAGTTCCCCCATTGCTCCCGGATTATTGATTGGAGAAATCCGCGTCGGAGCCCAGCCCGGTTCTGTTTCCGTGAGTGTTGAGACTACCGGCCGATGGAAAGTGTGCGTGGACGGCACCGCCGGCTGGGTAGGGACAGACGTCATCTGTGGCAAAGACAACGGCGCATTTACCTTAAACTATGATTCAAACACATCCGACATGTCGGATATCCGTCCCTCACGCCGGGCAAGGATACTGCTCATTACAGAGGAGCAGAGCAGGTGCGACACATTGCTTCTGTCACAACGTGGTTTTGGCTCAAATCTGCCATCCTGCAAGGTGTCTGATGCTCCCGGGGTGAAGATTGAATTCCAGGTCCCCGCTTTGCGGACAATGGAAATTGCATATTGCAGTGCAGCTGGACTTGAAGCGGAAAGCGCCCTTGCCCAGTGGGCTTCATCCTTTGATGTCGTGGCCTGTGGAGATCATTTCCTGGAGCCGGAGGCCGGGACGCCAATCCCCGGGGCAGATGCCTCTGTAATAACTTTTGGCGGAATCAACTTTGTGGCTGCCGATTTCTCATCAAGCGAGAATAAGGACGCCATGTTCCGCGAACTGCTTGAACAGACTATCAACACCGCCGGCGCAGGCGCCGACTGGGTGGTTGGAGGACAGTTCTTCCACATGTCCATGATGCAGTCCGGATATTCCAAAACTCCCGCATGGTATCCTAAGGACAGCTCTGATGCTGCTTTTGAGTCGGACAAATATGCATGGACCAACAACATGTATGATTGCCTGTGGCTCTCTGAGCAGAATTATATCAGCACCTGGACAGATGCGGAAAGCGGCCATTCATATCAGGCCGATTACGCTTATGTGTCCAGAACCATACTCTCCAAGGTAGTGGGAGTGAAACTGGCAGACAAACCTGTTTCAGCAATGGAACATCGGCCTATTGTGTTAACATTGGAATATTGAACGGGTGATGAGAAGAACAGCGCTAATATTGATATTACTGTTTGCTGCTGCGGTATTGCATGCCCAGCAGATACAGGTGAGCGGCATCGTAACGGATGAACTTGGTGAAACCGTACCCGGTGTCGGCGTCGTGGACAAAAATGCTCCGAGTCGCGCAACAATGACCGACACGGACGGCCGTTATTCCATTCTGACAACTCCGGACGCTTTTCTGGAGTTCTCCTGCATTGGTTACAACACCGTTGTGGAGCATGTTGACGGCAGGACAGAACTGAATATCACTCTCAAGGCTGCATCCGAGGTGCTGGACAAGGTTGTTGTCATTGCCTACGGAACATCCAAGAAGAGCGACCTTACAGGATCGGTTTCCGTAGTAGATGTGGAAAGCCTTTCCGGTACGCCGGTGTCCTCTGTGAGCCAGGCTCTTCAGGGCAGGGTTGCCGGAGCCGAGTTTATGTCTCAGAATGGTGAGCCCGGTGAAGCCGGAACCATCCAGATACGTGGTTCAAGGTCAATTTCGGCAGGCAATCAGCCGCTGATAGTAGTTGACGGAATTGTTGATGCCGTACAGGACCTTGGCGAAATCAACCATTCTGACATTGTCTCCATTTCCATCCTGAAGGATGTTTCTTCCACTGCCATTTATGGTTCCCGGGGAGCAAACGGAGTTATACTTGTCACTACTGACAACGGTGTTTCTCCGGCATCCCCCATCAACGTGACATTCAAGTCCAGCGTGGGTCTGTCAAAAATTGCAGGGAAACTGGACATCATGAATGCATCCGAATACGCCCAGTGGAGAAACATGTGCGCATACCAGACAGCCGGAAGGCGGGATCCAATTACGTGGAAAGCTCCTTTCCCGGATCCTGAATCTTTAGGCAGTGGTACAGACTGGATAGATGCCTTGTCACAGACTGGTATGTATCAGGACTACTATCTGGCTCTCAAGGGTGGCAGCAAAGACAACCGATACTCTATTTCCGTTGGCTGGAATGACACCAAAGGTGTTGTGAAAGGCGCAGGACACAAGAGACTGTCCGGCCTGTTCTGGAACGATGCCAAGCTGACCTCTGCCGTAAGATGGGGTCTGAGGGCAAGTTACACCGGTCAATGGACAAACCGCACAACGGCGGCCATCGGAGGAACCAACACCTCCGCAGCTATTTTCCTGAGTCCTCTTCTGACAACAGAAGACATCTGGAACAGGTATGGAGACTCTGAAAGCATCGGAGGATCCGTATTCAACAATCCTTACCTGACTCAGAAATACGCCACCAATGAATCGCAGAAGACTGTGTTCTCGCTGGCACCCTGGCTAAGGGCAAAAGTGAAACGCTTTACCATTCAGACTCGCCTGTCATATACATTCAATGATGCTTTAACAGGAACATATTATCCCTCGTTCCTTCCTGTTGCGGCAGCAGACCAGACAGGAGGATCGGCCAGCAGGACAGACGTGAAACAGATTAAGCTTCTGTCCGAGACAACGGTTGAGTACAAGCTGAAGAAAAAGGGACACGACCTTGACATGCTTGCCGGCTTCACTGCAGAACAGCAGAATGTTGACTATGCTTCCAACCGCGGAACCGGTTATCTGGATGACGGTCTTACCTGGCACAACATGGCCGGTCTTCAGGATCCCGCCAACCTTCGTGTGACCAGCTATGACACTTATAAGACAACATTATCTGTCCTTGGAAGGGCCAACTGGTCTTACCGTCGCAGATACTATGTAACGGCGACATTCCGTGCCGACGGGGCTTCCAACTTCTCCGAAGGAAGGAAATGGGGACTGTTCCCTGCCCTGGCTTTGAGGTGGTCCATTTCCAACGAGCCATTCATGAGTGAAGTTTACTGGGTAAACGACCTGTCGCTTAGACTAAGTGCCGGCCGCTCTGGTAATGATGCCGTATCACCTTATATGACCATTCCCACTCTGTATGCTGCTCCTGGAGACTGGGTGTTTGGCAACGGGGTAAACCTTGCACAGACTCCTTCCAAACTGCCAAACAGCAATCTTACCTGGGAAAAGACAGACGCTTTGAATGTGGGAATGAACATCTCTGTATTAGGAGGCAGGATTAATCTGGAGGCCGAAGGATATCTCTCCAGAACATCCGATCTGCTTCTTGCCATGAGGACTACGCAGACCACCGGTTTCACCACCTACTTCACAAATGCCGGCGCAACATCCAATGCCGGTGTGGAGTTTACCCTGAATACCGTAAACGTAAGAGCACGTTCATTTACCTGGAGCACTACACTGACAGTTTCCCACAACCGTCAGATGGTTGTCGATGCCGGCAACGGCGGAGAAGCCGTGCCTCTGTACCTGAATCCACGCAATCCTACTCAGTACATGTACGCCTATAAGGAGGGTTATCCCGCAAACGCTCTTTGGGGCTATCAGTACGAGGGTGTGTGGCACAGCGAAGAAGAGGTTGCCAGGAATGAGATCACCCACAAATGGGCGTCTTCAATCAGGCCGGGCACCAAGGGAAGCAACGTTGGCCGCACCAAGTATGCAGACCTCAATCACGACGGAATTCTTGACGAGAACGACTACGTATACATTGGCAGTGCCGATGCCGTTGTCTACGGCGGCGTGCAGAATGACTTCAAGATAGGAAGAAGACTCAATATCGGCATATACTGGGTGTATTCCATAGGCGGCAAGATTTATAACCTCTCCGAGCTATGGATGGGATCCGGAATTTCTGCTTACAACAAGTACAGGTATATGCTCCAGGCATGGGATCCGGACTTGAGACCGGATTCAGACATATCCCGCCCCACATTCAATGACACTATGGCCAGTGACCGCATTGTCCATGATGCTTCTTACCTAAGACTCAAGACCTTGTCAATAAGCTACGACTTCCCCGTTAAAAAGCGCAGCTTAATAAAGGCCTTGAATGTGGGAATCTGCGGCGAGAACCTGCTGCTTTTCAAAAACTATAACGGATTTGATCCGGACGTGAATTCCTCTTCCAACATTTACCGACTGGACAACGGATCATATCCGCGTCCTATGACTGCCGTTGTTAACGTTATGATAAAGTTCTGATTATGAAGGCGAAGATATTGTTATACGCTGCTACTGCCGCCCTTGCAGTGAGCGCCTGTTCTCTAAAAGAGAAGGTGGACTCATACTCCACACGTGAGACATATTACAAGTCCGAGGCCCAGATAATCACCGGCCTCAACGGTTGTTATTCTCCGCTGAGGGGTATTATCGGCAATCAGTTCTTCCAGATGACGGAATGTGCCGCAGACTTGATGATGTACAACGTCTCCACCGACTATAACTCCAACTGCAATATCTCTCCAGACAGGCCTGGCATTGGCAGCACTGTATGGAAGAACGGCTATAACGGAGTGATGCTCTGCAATGAGATGGCCGATGTGATAAAATCTGCAGTAGATGAAGGCCACATCACCGCCAAACAGTCAGAGAAGCTTCTCGCAGAGACTTATATCCTCCGGGCAATGTACTATTACCTCCTTACCTGTACGTTTGGAGATGTCCCGTTCTACACATACCCTGTTACGGAAGAAAACCGCGCCACTGTAGCCAAACTCCCACGCATGAGCGCAGACAACACCAGAGACTATCTGATTGACCAGCTGATGGAATACCTTCTTCCTGCAGAAATGGGTAAAAAGGAAGCTCTGCAACTTGTCCGCTCTTATGAAGGAGACAGCAACTACCGGATGGGGGCTGCAGTTGGTTTGATGCTGGCCGGAAAGATGTGCCTCTGGAACAAACGATGGGAAGACGCTGTAACCGTCTTCACCGTGCTGGAACAGATTTACGGAGACTTTCGGGCAAATCCCTCGGGGTTTGGCGAAGCCTATCCTTTGACCGATATTCCTTTCTCCAGGAAATGGACAGCAGAGTCAATTCTTGAGATGGGTAATATTGTGGAGGCCTACGGCGTTCAGTTTTCCGGTAAAATTGCCAGTATGTGCATGCCTCTCAGAACAACAGGCAACACGGAAGATCCTGAAGCCGCCGTACCTGTTTCTGACATTTACAACGGTATTGCAATCCCGGAACTTGGCAGCTTTGCCAGGACATCTGTATCGGCCCGCCCTACCGCATATTATTACCAGCGCCTAATGCCGTATGGCGGAAAGGACCTCCGCAGCGGAGAGTATTCCGCAGGAGCCAATATTGCCCGTGGCGGTTCCGGAAACCTTGCATGGAGATGGATGGGGTATTCACCTTCCGACAATACAAGGGAAAAAGCATCGGTGCTTTGGTTCACCACCGTCAGCTCCAACGGCAACAACCGCCCTTGGCTGGGAAACAAATTCTGGTGCTACGGTATGTACAACTATAAGGACAGCAACAATTACAAACTGTTCCGTTTTGCAGGCGCATTGCTTGGCAAGGCGGAGGCTCTGCTTATGCTCGGCGACATGGATGGGGCCTGCGACTATTTGAACATTACCCGCACCAGGGCCGGGTTGGACAAGCTCACCCCGTCGGCCGTAGGAAACAATGCCAGCGCCCTGATGGAGGAAATCAGGATGGAATGCGCAAGAGAGCTTTTTGGAGAGTTCCAAAGAAAGTTCGATCTTGTAAGATGGGGTATTTGGTACGAAAGGACACAGCTGTACAATGACGGAACCTACATACAGGAGTTTATCCGTCCATGCCACAGGTATTGGCCAATTCCTTCCGACCAGGTTACATATTCGGGCTATGCCCTTGACAATAAGGAGTATCTGCAATGAAAAAGTACATAATCATATCTCTCATTGCCCTGCTTGCGCTTTCCTGTGAGAAGGAAACATACAAGGCAACTCTGTATGGACTTGGATGTGAATACCCGGTTAAAGAGGTTGGCAGCGAGGCCGGAAAGGCCGTCTTTGAGGTTCTTTCAGACAACGAATGGACTGCCACAATCTCTTCCGACGATTCATGGCTATGGTTCACTGACAATCCGTCTTCTAAAGAGATTGTGCTTTCAGGAGACGTGTCGCTTTGCGTCTCTTACCAAGCAGACAGGGGCGTCAGCCGCGAGAGCGTCATCATTCTTACAGGCGGAGATATCCGCGTTGAACTGATCCTGAAGCAAAAGGGTCTGCTCCCTCTGGCTCTTGACATTGTACAGAAGAATGTCCTTGTGCCCGCTTCCGGCGGAGAATACTCTGCAAGGATACGCACTCTTATGAATCCGGACCTTTTCCTGATTGAATCCACGGAACCCTGGATCAGGCATCTCCGTATAGAAAACAACGACGTCCGCTTTGACGTTGATGCAAACTATCAGGACTCTCTGAGGACGGCAACAATTATGATAAGCAGCGCCAGTCTGAGCGGCCAGGTATGTGTAAGCCAGGCTTCGGAAAAGTCTGTCTGGACATACGCCGGGGTGAATGAAGTAAAGGCTCTCAAGACTTCTGCCGGAGAGCTTGTCATAAACTCTCATATTCTTCTGGAAGGCGTTGTCCTGAATGACGACAGTGAAGGTAATGGCGCTGAAAACAGAAATGTATCGTCAGTTATTCAGGATTTGTCCGGTTCATCCTCTGCCCTCTATCTTGCCAACGATGACAACACGTCCGGAATCAGGGTAGATTTCTCGTCGGCCGTCTATCAGAAGGTTTCCCGCTTTGACCATGTGGCCATTGACCTGTATGGGGCAACTCTGACCAGATATCAGAAGCCGCTCAGATATGTCCTTTCCAATGTGTCCACAGATGCAATAATGGCATCCTCGGAAATGGTAGGATTCACCGCCAAGTCAAAACACATCGGCGATCTTGCCGAAGACGACATCTACACTCTTGTTCGCATTGACGATGTGGAGATTCCAATTGGCAAAGGTCCTTTCCTTCCCCTTGACACCAGACAGGTTTCCATAATGAACAAGTATCCCATGGTGCTGCTTGACAATAATGGAGACAATATCTACATGTGCGTGAACACAACATGTTCTTGGGGTAGAAACGGGGAGGCCATGCCGCTTGGAAGCGGGTCTGTAACCGGAGTCATAGTCCATGAGCATTGCGACAACTTTGAATGGGATAAAGATGCTCAGAACAGGATGCTCTCAGAAGGTCTGGCCCTGGATTACATCACAGATATCGGGGACATCGGCTATTACCAGATCCGGCCGGTCCACAGGGAAGATGTCCGGCTTGCCAATGAACGGGACAACAGCTTCTCGCAACTTCTCTGTGAATACACCAGATTCATTGCAAATGCCGATTCCACCGCCGTCCTGCCAACATACTCAAGCAACGGCAACCTTACTGCCAGGAAGGGCTCCGCTAATGGAAGGATAATTCCAAAAAGGGACTGGAGCCGATTGGATACCTCCAACTATGGAATGTGGTCCATCACAGAAAACCAGGCATGGAGCTGCTCGGCATGGACTACGTCAAAATACTGGTGCGTAGAGTTCTCTACCGAAGGTATAGATCAAACCCACAGTCCCATGTCTGTCCAGTTTGGCATTGTTAATGGATACGGTATGAGATGCGGTGCGCCAAGATACTGGAGAATGGATTATTCCGTGGATGACTCCGACTGGATTTCTGCAGGAACGTTTACCGTTCCGGATTTCGCTCTCACTTCTGGCCGCAGGAACTGGCAGACCGCAGGACACAAATACATCAGCATCACTCTCCCTGATGATGCCGAGATTTGGGATAAGGCAAAAGTCTGCGTGAGACTGATTCCAATCTCCAAAGCTGCAGGTACCGGCAACTCTTACGACGGTGGCAGTATTGACAGCGTTGAAGACCAGTCGAGTAAATGCGACAACTCATTGAATTATTTATCTGTTAGATATAACAAGTAGTAATGGACAGAAGAAAGTTTTTGAAAAATACCGCCATCGGCACCGGAGCATTGTCCCTTCTTGGTCTTGGTAGCGTTGCGCAGTCTTGTGCCGTCCAGAGAGAGAGATCTCACGTGCCCAGTCAGGGTTGGGTAAATGAACCCGCCCGGCAGATTCCTGTCATTGGCTCTGTGGATGTGCTCGTTGTTGGTGGAGGGCCTGCAGGCGTGGCTGCTGCGGTGAGCGCTGCCCGTTGCGGCGTATCCGTGATGCTGCTTGAAAGATACGCATGCCTTGGAGGCCTGTGGACAGGCGGAATTGTTACACCGGTCCTTTCCACTCACGGTCTTCACAAAAACGGGAGCTGGACAAAGTGCGTGTACGGCTTCTCCAACGAGATATGCGGCAGGCTCTTTGACCTGGGCATGGCCTTCAATCCCAAGGACCCGTCTGTAGATCCCGAGGCCGCCAAGTATGTGATGGACCTGATGATGGATGAGAACGGAGTCCAGGTGCTCTATAACTGCACCGCATCCCAGGTAGTCATGTCCGGAGACAGGATAGACTGTGTCATCCTTGAATGCAAGAGCGGAAGAGTGGCCGTAAGGGCAAAGGCCGTTGTAGATGCCAGCGGAGACGGAGACATATTCTCCCGGACGGGAGACCCCTTCCGCGTGCAGAAGAACGACATCGGCGCAATGTGGAGAGTTGGCGGCATAGAAGAATCCGTGAAGCTTGGGACCAAACTACCCGGCAAGGGCGTGAGACTTCTTCACATGAAGGGAGAGACAGACCAGGATGGCCTGGACGTATTCAACATTTCAAGGCTTCAGCAGAAGCACCGCAAGGTTATGTGGGAGCGCACCCAGGAACTCCGTTCGCGTGAAGGATGCAGGAACGCCTTCCTCCTTGAGACCCCGGGCCAGATAGGCGTGAGGACAACCCGTGTGCTTGAGGCAATGCGCACCGTCACGCTGGAAGAATCGATGACCGGCGTCAGGTATGACGACGCCATTGGCTTCAGCGGAGGATCGGCCACCATACCGTATAAGGGCAGGAAGATTACAAAGAAAGAAAGGCCCATCTGGCAAATCCCTTACGGGGCCATTGTTCCCCAGAAGACTCCCAACCTTCTGGTTGCGGGCCGATGCTTCGGCTTCGATGAGGGCCTTACCTGGGATGCCCGTGAGATTGCAACATGCTTTGTGACCGGCCAGGCGGCGGGAGATGCCGCGGCGCTTACTGTGACAAGGTCCAATAAGGCGCAGGACATGGATATTGCCGCCCTTCAGGAAATACTGAAAAAGCAAAATACACTTCTTGAGATATGAGACAGCTCTTATTGTCGCTGGCATTGCTGATGGTGGCAATCCCGGCATGCACAAAGACCATCAAACCTGCCAGATACACGGTGTCCTGGTCAACTCCCATCCCCGTGGTAAGCGGCGGTTATGCGCGTGTCCACAGGCTTAACGACGGGCGCCTGATGCTGGTCTATTCCGCATCGGGCAATGCCTACGCCATGTTCAGCAGTGACAATGCTGTCACCTGGAGCGAGCCTGTAATGGCAATGGAGAGCTTCACCGCAAGCAACGAAAAGGGAAGCGTATTGGTACGCTGCTCCAATGCGGAATTCGCCCAGCTGTCAGACTCCAATCCCTATCATCCGGGAAGAATCATCTATGCGTCCAACCTCAGGCCGGTAGATTACAGGACATCTATCCATCCGCTTTCCATAGTGTGCTCCGTTTCAGATGACGGCGGGAAGACATGGAGCGAAAAACGTACGGTCTATGCTTCCAGAACATGGGATGTTGATGCCTCCAAGGGGGCATGGGAACCCTTTGTACTGGAACTCCCGGACGGAAGGGTGCAGGTGTATTTCACAGACAACACTCCCTACTATGCCGTAGGTGACAACCGGAGCAACAATATCTCCGTTGTGGAATCTTCTGACGGCGGAGACAGTTGGGGCCCTGAAAGGATAGTCTGTCACACCCAGGGCGGATGGGACGGTATGCCCGTGGTGACCATCCAGGACGGATACATGTACCTTGTTGTGGAGCACAAGAATGAGAGAGGCTCCAAGTACGCCATGGAAATACAGGGCATGTCCTGCACTCTGGATGAGAACTGGCCGGAGGAAATCAAGCTTGGCGACGCCAGACGTTTCTACCCCTTCAAGCCTAAGGACGGAATATACTGTGGCGCTCCTTACATCATCCACACAGACAATTACTTTGTAGTAAGCTGCCAGTCTTCCGAGGGCGCAGACGAGCCCTTGAAAGACGACCACTGCATCCCCGCGGTGTTCGTGATCCCCATCCCGTCATCGGCCTCTCCCATATTTGGCCCCATGACGGAAGCACCTATAGCGGTAGATATAGACCAGACCAAGTACAGCGGACTCTGGAACTCCCTCTGTGACCTTGGTGACGACTGCATCTTGCTTGTCACCCAGTACAGGGGTACAATTGTCACGGTAAAAGGCAAAATACAGAAGAAATGAAGCGATTATTGTTTTTGGCGGCGTTTGCCGCATCCTTGATAAGCTGCTCGGTGACAGGAAAGCATGCCCAGTGGACAGTGGAGCAGGCCGGGCAGTGGTGGGACCGGACGCCGTGGCCGGTTGGCTGCTGCTATGTTCCCACGTATGCGGTAAACCAGCTGGAAATGTGGCAGGCCGATACCTTCAACCCCGAGGTGCTTGACCGCGAGTTTGCCATCTGTGAACAGATAGGATTCAATACCGTAAGGGTATATATGCATGAACTGCCATGGCTTCAGGACGCAGAAGGCTTCAAGTCAAGGATAGACAGTCTCCTTACCCTCGCGCACTCTCACGGCATAAAAGTGACGTTCACTTTCTGCACCAACGGCGGCGGTGAGGGTGAGACCGGCCCCCAGCCCGCTCCCCTGGAGGGCGTCCACGGAGGAGGCCGATGGGTCCACAGCCCTTTGGACAGGTATTTCTTTGACAGGGACCAGTGGCCTCAGTTCAAGGCCTATGTGCAGGATATTCTGAGAACCTTCGGGAACGACTCCAGAATCCTCTACTGGTGCCTTTACAATGAGCCGGAGAATATCAAGGACGGGAGAGACTGCCTTGAGTTCATGAAAAACATGTATCAATGGGCCTGGGAAGTGAGGCCGTCACAGCCACTTACTTCTCCCATCTGGATCCGTCCCGGCCAGAAAGGTGAGCTTACAAAGCTTGACATGGTCTCGTTCGTGTGCGAGAATTCAGACATCATTTCTTTTCACTGCTACTATCCTCCCAAGGAACTTGAAACCTTCATTTCAATGCTCAGGCGTTATGGCAGGCCGTTGATCTGCCAGGAGTACCTTGCAAGGAATTTTGGCTCCACCTTCCAGGACTGCCTCCCTATTCTCAAAAAGGAAAAGGTGGGCGCACTTAACTGGGGACTTGCAGAAGGCAAGTGCGAGTACCGCTTCCCCTGGGGCCACAAGGCATCCGACGGAGAGCCGGACGTCTGGTTCCACAGCATCTTGTGGAACGACTACACGCCATACAGCCAGTCGGAAATTGACTTTTTGAAAGAAACAATTAAAACGAATCAATAATGAAACAGTTCTCAGTATTGGTCCTGGCTGTTCTGATGACGGCCTGCGGACAGCAAGCTACAGACTGGGCTCCCGCCGGAGAACATATTAAAACCGCATGGGCAGAGCAGATTAACCCTCAGAAAGTGCATCAGGAGTATCCCAGGCCCCAGATGGTCAGAAACTCCTATGTAAACCTGAACGGCCTGTGGGACTATGCCATCGGCCCTAAGGGCGGAGAGACAATGCCTGGCGCACAGGGGCAGATACTGGTGCCATTCCCCCTTGAGTCTTCCCTTTCCGGCGTAGCCGGCAGCCTTACCGCCGATGACGCCCTCTGGTACAGAAGAGAGTTCAAGCTGCCCGGGAAATGGAGGAACAAGGATGTCCTGCTTCATTTTGATGCCGTTGACTGGGCCTGCGAGCTGTGGGTGAACGGGCAGTATGCCGGTTCTCACCAGGGCGGATATACGGCCTTCAACTTCAACATCTCTCCTTACCTTGATAAATCGGCCTCTCAGGAGATAATCCTGAAGGTGCTTGACGCTACGGAGACCGGAGACCTCCAGCCCAGGGGCAAGCAGACCTTCAGCCCCTCACGCGGCAAGATCTGGTATACCCCGGTTTCCGGAATATGGCAGACCGTATGGATGGAGGCCGTGTCCAAGGAGGGCTACATTGCAGACTATCAGCTCACAAGTTCCGTTGAGGAAGGAAGTTTCACCGTTTCTCCCAAGCTGTGCGGCGAGGGTCAGGTAAAAGTTGAACTCATAGAAGGCGGGATTGGCTACAATCCGGAAAAGCCTGGCAGCAAGGTCCTTGCAAGCGTCATTGCCGATGGCTCTCCGGCCGTCCTCAAAGTCCCGGAACCCAGGCTCTGGTCTCCGGACAGCCCTTACCTGTACGGCCTCAGACTCACTCTCCTGAAAGACGGCAAGGTGATAGACCAGGTGAACGGATATACCTCGCTCCGTGAGATTTCCATTGCTGGCGGTGAACACCGCCGCCTGGCTCTCAACGGTGAGCCGCTCTTCCAGTTTGGCCCGCTGGACCAGGGCTGGTGGCCCGACGGCCTCTACACCGCTCCCTGCGACGAGGCCCTAAGATATGATATTGAGAGGACCAAAGAATACGGTTTCAATATGATTCGCAAGCATATCAAGGTTGAACCTTCACGCTGGTTCTACTATTGTGATATGCTTGGCATGCTGGTATGGCAGGATATGCCCTGCGTGAGCAACTACAAGAAGAGGGACGACTGGGCTCAGGGGGCCGATGTCTATGACGCCGGCAATTCTGACCAGCTCTCTCCCCAGGCCAGGGAAAACTTCATAAGCGAGTGGAAGGACATCCTTGACCAGACCAAGAAGTTCCAGTGCATCGTTGTGTGGGTTCCGTTCAACGAGGCCTGGGGACAGTTTGACACAAAGGCCGTGGTGGATTTCACAAAGGCAGAGGATCCTACCCGTCCGGTCAACATGGCTTCCGGAGGCAACTGGATTTCCGGCGGCGTTGGAGATATCCTTGACAGCCATCACTATCCCCACCCCCAGATGAGGATCTGGGATCCGGAAATGGTTAACGTCCTGGGCGAATACGGCGGTATCGGCCTTATTGTGGAGGACCATACCTGGGAAACCGGAAAGAACTGGGGATATGTGGAACTTGGCACCTCTGAAGACGCAACCGCCAAATACGAGGAGTACGCCCGGATGCTGATTCCTCTTGTCCGTGAGGGCTGCGCCGCTGCCGTTTATACCCAGACTACGGATGTGGAGCGTGAGACCAACGGCCTCATGACCTATGACCGGAAGGTGGACAAACTCATCCCGGCCCGCGTAGCTGCTGCAAACCGCAGTGTAATCACTTGCCGATGCAGAAAAAGAGCAGATTATTCTGCAGATTGTGTCGTCCCCGTACATTGACCTTATGTGTGACTGGGCATTCAAACATGTCTTTGGGCATAACAAGGATAGCCTGATGATGCTCTTGAATGATTTCTTGCCGGAAAAGATTGTGGATTTACAGTACGATGACAAAGAATTGGATCTGTTTGACCATGACGACAAACTGGTGGTGATGGATGTGGTGTGTGAGACAGAAAACGGTCGGAAGATTCTTGTGGAGATGCAGAAGTCCGAAAAAAAGAATTTCCGTTCCAGGATGCTCTATTATGGTGCGGGGATGCTCTATAAACAGCTGAAATCTGGTGAGGACTACGGGAAGTTGATGCCGGTGTACGTGATTTGTTTCATGAACTTCACCCTCCGGCATACGCAGAACCAGCTGGTGTATCGGTACGAAGTCTTTGAAGAAGCGACGCAAGAACGGTATGAACCGGACAAGAAGAAGGAGCAACTGCTAACCTGGATCTACTGTGAACTACCGCGCTTTGCAGGACCGACGAGTCATGAACTCAGTCCAGTAGAGCAATGGTTTGATATTTTGCAAAATATGCGTAATTTTGCGCTGAACCCCAAACATGTTGACAAACGCTTCACGGGCATCCTTGAGGCCTATGGACAGAATCGGTTACCAGATAGAGAACCACTTCACTGTAAGCATACTTCTAAACTATAAGCATCCGGATGCCAAGACGGCTCTTGAAGAGTGGTATGAGAAGGCGGAGAGTGCGGAGTGGGATAACTTTGCTCAAGTGCGGGCTCTGTTTAATTCGGCCGATATGGTTGGGAACAAGCGCATTGTTTTTAACCTAAATTATTCATAGAAAAGGTAAAGGGTTCTCTGTAACCATTTGGAAATCAGAGAAATAGGTGTTGTATTTGTAATGGCCAAAAACAAAAAAATAGCACAACCCCTTTACCATGAGCAAATCCTTGAAAATCCATGTGGCTCCGGACTTCAACTCAGGCAAACTGAGGCTAATTACCACGAGCGAACTGCTGCACTATGAATAAAGCAGGCTAAGAGTAATATTGGACTCGATGTCCCTGCACGCACTTATCATACACATAGCATCGTCCGGAGAATAATGATAGGCACTCACCGTAAGCCTCTTAACGTACCATTGATATTTGCACTGCGGCTCCAACAGTTTTCGTTGAAGCCGCTGCACCTTCATTAACGCGCATTGATGTTAATCGACTTTCGTATGCTCCCGAACTCGTGGGCGTTCCTTTTGTCCTATGATAACACTGCAATGTTAGCGCAAAAGGGCATGTGCAAATAAGGTGATTTTTGTCCCTAAAACTGTTCATACGTTCCTAATAATTACACCCGGCAGTGTGCACAAAGAGCCCGCGACGAGCTAGAAACGCTAGGATTGGTTGGTGTCGTCCCAATAGACTGTCAGGGTTCCGTCGGTTCGATTGAATTCGTCTATCGCCTGGTCCTTGTTCATATTATCCAGATACTCTGTACTGTCTTGATCAAATGCCTTGTGGCGGGGGAGAATATAGCCGCAGTGGGTGCATCTGTCATAGTCGTAAAAGTCCAGATGCTTGTGGTAGTGATAGACCTTGGAGACTTTGTGCTCGCGGCCTTCTTTCCATCGGCGTGTCTCTTCCACGAGGTTGGTATTTTTCTGAATGGACTCCCTGCGATAGGTTTCCATGGTGGCTTTGTGACATTGTGGACAGCGGACAGACGCGGAGTAGCTGGAGGCAGAACGTCTGACAAAGAGTCCCAGGAAGAAGAAGAACCAGGCGACAAAGCTGGTAACGCCTAAAAGGGTTATGAGCACAGCAAGGGGGTAATAGGCAACGGAATATTCATTCCCCTTTCTGGTGAGTCCACGCGCCAGGAGATGGGCAGACATGAAGAACAGGACGCAGCAGAGGAAGTCCCAGATATTCCGGAAGACGCTACTGCGGGTAAAAGCGGGCAAATCGTAGACATTCCAGGCTTGGAACCGGGGGAACAGGAAGCAGTGACCACCCTCGGCGTATTTGGAGGACACCGCCTTGAATATACGCAGTGGCACACGGTTGATCTTCCTGAGCACGCAGCGGACCTTGGTAATGAATCCCGTGGAGTTGCCGTGCGCTTCCAGCCAGGCTTCATTCTGACGGATAGCATCTGTGGCCGATCGCTTCCCTCCGGGCAGGAGGTACACCAGCATCCGTGATTGGTCCCGGAAAAAGGACTGCCCTTCCATCTGCGGAAGCGTCATATATCCGCGTGTACTGTCGGGTAGCTGCACAAGATACAGACGTCCTTCCATTTGCTCCCGGGGAGAATAGGTGGCGGCACTGAACTGGCAGGTGCCCAGCACTTCCAGGTGGGTCCCCTTGGCAAGGGAACGTTCCATTTCCCCACCCAGGACGGTCATCGTCCCTGAAGACGATAGACGAATCCGACAAGAAGTATCGGGAACGGCCTTCGTGTCCGGGATATACTTATAGGAAAGGGTCCCCAGCAGTGCGCCGAAAGGGTTGAATGTAACAATGGCAAGCAGTGCCCAAAGCACCAGCAGGTATTTATTTGCGTGACTCATGTGGCAAAGATACTATTTTCCGGAGATAATGGTCCACTTTCCGGAAAAGTTTTTCCGGCTCTTGGGTAAGCATAAATAGTCAAGCCTGCTAAACCCCTTCTACGCGACCGTCGCGAGAGTCGGGCATAGGCAGGCACATTGTTTTTCGTTTTCAAATAACACATTCTCGAGGCGTCCGGCCAGCGCCAGCAGCCAGGAGACAAAAGAAGACAAGGCATTTTTGTTCATCCAATGCCTCATATTGTAGGCCGCGGCTGCCATCAGGGTATTGATGGCATCCCCAAGGGTTCCCTTGAGGTAGTTTCGCATCATCCCCACCATTGTACGAATCGGGACACTCGGACGGCCATTGTCCGCGCAGTAGTACTCCGCGAACTCCGACTCCACCGCCTCCCAGTCTATCTGCTTGGACAGAAGGACCAGTTCGTGGTTCATGTCGATGAAACTTTCCAATGCTACGTCAAAGATGGACATCTGGTGTTCCGCTGGTTTTTTGCCTATCATGCTCTCAATTATTTGCAGGTTTCTTCCCACAAGATAAGCATTTTCCGCAAATAAATCAAGGACTTTTTGAACTTATTTTATTGAATATCAATTGTTTCTGACTAAAGCAGGGCCGACTACGTACACCTGAAATGCGCTCCAGGGCCGTTTTCGTGTACGTACACCGGACGGGAAGGCGTGTACGTACACCGGCAAGAAGGCGCGCGTCCGGATTCAGAGCGACGGCTCAAAATCCCAGTAGCCGTCGGCGTCCAGGAAGAACTCGTCGCTTTGGCGATAGCCGGAGGCCACAGCATTCTGCCACTCGCGTTCACCAATTTCTTCCCATATGTAGGGGTCTCCGCAGGGAAGGTTGTTGGGCCACATAATCTTAAATGCCCTTCCGGGACCTCCCTTCCGCAAATACTTTCCGTTTCGCTTGAAGTTGAAGCCGATACCGTATGTCTGGCCGGGCGTGAACTGCGCTCCTATCGTTCCGGTGTCGCGGACTTTGTCGGTACTTCCGGCCGGAATGTGCAGCATCGTATGCTCACCCACTTTCGTGTAGCTGATCCATTCAAAATCTACAGCCTTTTCCCGCAGGCAGCCCGTATAGGCGATATCTCCCCACGCGTCGCTGTTGGTGGTACCGGTAAAGACTTCCATCACCACATCCCAGTCATCCAGCGTGGGCTTGTCCGACTCAATGGCATACTTATATCCGTCGATGGTCATAAATGGATCCTTGCCAAGCACCCAGGCCGGAACGCTATAGGGAGGGCGTGATTTATAGTAAGTATAGTATGTGTATTCCTCCCCGGTCCGGGGATCGATACCGGTATGGGGAGTGCTGTATATAGTTCCTCTCCACATCGTATATTTCCCCACCAGGGCACCGCTCTCCTTGATGGAAGGCGACAGATACCGTTCCCAGATGGGGTCGAAGTCAATCTCCGGGGCAAAGTCGTCCCACTTCTTGCTGATCAGTCCTCCCAACGAGGCTGTAATCGGCGTAAACTTAAGGCCGGGCTTCAGATAGAGTTTGCCATAGCCCCCGTCACCTGAACTGACACCGGCCTCAATCCCGAACTTCAGGCCGAATTCGGTGGCGAGACCTACGCTCAAAAGACCGTAGAGGGAAATGGTGGGGGTGGCCGTAATGGAAGCCCCCGCCCAGAGGTCTCCCGTCAGGGATGCGCCCAGCTCGGGATGGAAGCCGTCGTCTTTCTTGGGCTTGGCTTCATTGTGGCGGAAGGAGAAACCCTGGTCGTTGTATGTGAAGCCGAAGGTGCCCAGATCGAAACTCTGGCTTATCGTGGTCTTGAGCTCGATGGAGCCGCCCACGCTTACGCCGGCACTGATATCCAGCTCGGGGGTGAGGATGACGCCCGGGGCGATGGGCACGCCGGGAACGAATACCAGCGTGATAAGATGGATGTCCTTGCCGATGGATCCTTCGGCCTTGATGGAGAATTCGGCCGACAGGTTGAGCGAAGGATTGAAGGAGAAGCCCATATACCAGAGTTCACCGTCCTCTACGCGCATCGCGGCACGCATACTCACCGACATACTGGCGCTGAAGGAGGCCGAGCAGTTGTCTCCCGAGTGGGAGATGGTAAGCGGCGGCGAGGTGAGGCTCTTGTTCATCGACACGCCGGCCTTGGTCACCACATCCTCCATCGTTTCCCCGTCAAAAACTATTTCTCCCCGGGCATTGCGGGTGAAGGGGATGGGGGTCCCCTGGGCATCCCTGACCTCGCTCAGATATTTGGAGAGGTCGATGTCCAGACCGTTCTCGGGCTGCTCCTTTCCGTCTTCTCCGTACAGTTGACCGCCCACTTTCAGTTCCTTGTAAGCGGCAAAGGGGTTGATGGTGGGGACAGCCTTCACATAGGCGTGGTTTTCGTCCCCGAAGGGATCTTTCATCTCCTTCACCTTCAGGATTCCTCCGGAAGGAAGGTCATCGGTGGCGTCGAAGACCAGCCAGTTTCCAACCTGGAGGCCCATTTCTCTGGGAACCAGCATCTCAATCTGGGGCAGGTAAATGGGAACGCCGTTTAACGTTGCCCGTTCCGTACCGTCGTCCGACGTTACCTGAACCTGATCGACCGTCAGAATCTTTACCTTGCGAAGGATTTCAGGGGTCATCTGCCGGGCTCCTTCCTGGAGAACGGCGGCCGAAGGGAGTTCGTAATCGCGGTTGGGAATGTCTCCCACAGGGTAAATGACGCTGCGTTCGAAAGTGACGCCGCCCTGGGTTCCGCTTGTGCGCACGATGCTTTCCCCACTCTCGGTAACGAAGGTGATTTCGATGCCCTGGGAATAAGTCCGGGCCGGAACAATGATGAAGAAGCGCGCCGTTTCACCCGCCTTCACCTCCAGTCCGTCTTCTCCGCAATCCAGCGTAATCACTTTCTCGCTGCCGCTGACCACGGCAACGGGAGAGGCCCCGGAGCTGACAGTAACCGTTCCGGCAACGGCGGCGCCGCTCTTGTCCCGGAACTCCACTTTCTTCAGGACGACGTCCTTCTCAAACGTCTGGCCGATTTTCAGGATGGACAGGGTATTGCGGAACGATACCCCGCCGGTAGCGTTGCCGCTGCCCACCATCAGGTTGGCGGCAGGGTCCGGCTGGGGAACACCATTACCCTTGGTATACTTCTGGGTGGCAGGGAGTGTCATCGTCACCTTGCCGCCGCTCACGACGGCATTCTGCTGCCAGGGAAAAAAAGCGATGAGGTCTCCGGAAGGGACAGCTGCGTCGCTGCGGAAGACGGCGGTTTTTCCATCTTTATGGATATCAGACGCCCTTACCGAAAAATCCAGGACCTGGCCGCCGGGGCCGGCTACGCCGATATGATCATCGGCCTGCCAGAAAGACTCCATCCGGACTCCCGGATTATCCAGGAGAATCGCCTTGGTTTCGGCCTGGGAAGAAACGATGGTGGCTACCAGGCCATTCTCTTCGGGAACAGACTCGGGCTGCAGGCTTTCCCTGGTGCAGGCCAGGGCGGCAAGAAGGGTAATACCTCCGATAATATACTGTTTCATACGCGTTTAATCCCAGTTTTTATTGTCACCATAATTGTAGTCTTCTCCGGAAAGGTCCGGGTCTCCGTCGCTGAAGTTTATCTTGACGGTCTTGTTCCAGTAGATGGTTTCCAGATCTTCTTCCGACCAGGCTGCGCTGTAAAGGGTTACGCTGCCCGTGCGGACCTGGGTGTCACCTCCCTGTTTGGGCGTTGCGCGCACCCGCAGAGTCATACGGTCCGGCTGCTCTACGGTGAACCAGTCGCTGTTGTTCCTCACTTTCCACTGATAGTAGTTTGTGTAGATGAAAACATCCAGCGGAGCACCGGACGGGGAAAGGGTATAGGAAGATTTGTAGTTGAGTGTACGCAGCATCTGGTCACTTTCCTGGGCCAGGGTAAAGCTGACGTCCGGGAGTTTGGACGACTTGATGGTGGCCTTGCAGGTGCGCGGGTATAAATACTCATACTCTTTGCCATACGGTTCTGCCTCCATCCGGATAAGGCTTCCGTCCCAATACACCTTGCACCAATCCGCTTCTTCCACTTCCAGCATCCATTCGCCGGGCTTGAGGGAGGTGTTTACCATCAGGGACTGCTGCCCGCCTTCCCGCGACATCAGCACCAGGTCTGTCTCTTTTCCCGACAGGGTTTTCAGGGTAAAGTAATCCTGGGCCGGGGCTACACTCCCCTGCTGCTTCACCGTGAAGCTTTTCTTCAGGCTGCCCGCCTGAATGGTAATGACGGACGAACGCTCACTCTGCGACGAGTTTTCGTCTACCTCGCAGTTAATGGAAATGGCGGAATCCGAGGCCTTGCCGGAAGCCGGAGACACATAACACCACCAGTCTTCCGATGACGAGGCAATCCAATCCTGATTGGTCCTGAACGTGATGCTGAACGTATGTCCTTCGGCCGAAAGGGCTTTGTCGGTAGGATCATTCAGGACGAGTTGGGCAGAGCCGCCTTCGGGAGGAGTTTCCGAACCGGAGCCCGAGCCGGAGCCCGTCGATCCTTTTTCGCAGGAGGCGAGCAGCGCCGCCAGGCACAGCAGGGTGAAAGAAAGATTCGCTGCAAAAAATTTATTCATAGTCACAAGGGTTTATCGGTTTTGACAAATATATCGTAATTCTTTCGGCCGGGGCTTCCATATTCACCAAACGGCACCTTCCAAAACAAACAAATCTTTCCATATTCAAAATAAATCACATTTCCAGCCCTTCATAGTACACTCAAATCATAAAACTGCTTATCTTT
>CAMZCW010000007.1 GCA_947305045.1 uncultured Bacteroidales bacterium
AGCGGGATGCCTTGAACAAGGCTCTGGAGGAGGAGATAGCCGCCTTTGACGAGCCCATCGTCACGTTCCAGTGGATGAGCCGATGGCAATATGCCTCTACGGAGGCGTTGTGGGCGTACGTGCAGGCCCACCCGGATGGGTTCAAGGGCCATACGAGCGGCTTTTATGCCGATGCCGGCGGGTATCTGGGCGGCGCACTGCCGCGTTTTATCGCTGGCGACCGCGAGTATGTCCTTTGGCGCCTGCTTTCCAGCCGCTCGGTCTCGGAAAAAGACGCGATTTACCAGGCCCTGTCGCAGGAAGTGGAGGGCCGATACCCCTCGGAGGCCGCCCTGGCATATTATGCCGTGCGGTCGCGTTATTACCCGCAGGAGCAGCGGGAGGAGCAGCGGCAGGCTTTGGGCCTTCTTGCCAAAAAATATGAAGGGAAAGCCGTTTCCCTGTTCCCCAAGGCCGATTTACTCCAAATGCGGATGGAGGACCTGGATGCGCAGAAAGGCGCCGGCAGTGCTTATGCTTCGCTGTGCAACTCGGCCCGCGTATTGGAGAAGGAACGGCTGGCCTATACAGGGGCGGAGGCCGTTATTGCCGATGCCTGCAGGGGAGCGGAGAGCCTCATTAACACGCTTACAGCCAGCGATGTAAGGCTGAGCATTCAGGATCAGACCATTCAGGTGCTGCTGCGCAATCTCCCGGGGGTGAGCGTGACGCTCCGGGAGGGTAAAAAGTCCCTGAAAACCTGGAAGTTAAAGAATTCCAAAGAGAGCTTCTACGTATGGGATACCCTCTCTGTGGCCCTGCCCAAACTCCCGGACGGAGACTATACCGTGGAGGCGGCGAACGGGAAATTGAGCGCCCAGGCCAACTACGCGCAGTACACGCTGTCCATCGCATCGCGCACGGACAGCCGTGGGCAGGCCGTTTTTGTGGCCGATTACCAGAGCGGAGAGCCCCTGTCCAAGGCTACGCTGCTGCTGATGCGAGGAGACCGCCAGGTGGCGAAAACTTCCTTGAAACTCAATGGCTTCATCGTGTTGCCATCGGCCTTTGTCAAGGACATGGACAAGGAGAGCTACTATGAAGTGGTGGCGGTGAGCGGGGACCGGAAATCGCGGCCGGTGAGCCTGCGGGAACGCCGCGTGGAACGCTCGAATAACAGTTCTACGCTTTGCTATCTCTATAAGGATCAGGGCGCGTATCATCCCGGCGACACGGTCCGGTTCAAGGTGGTGGTGTTCCAGGGGGACCCGGCGCAGCGCCTCTCCGTTTGCAAGGGCCGTTCCGTGGAAGTGCGGCTGCTGGATTCGGAGGACAATCGGCTTAACAGTCAAAAACTTACCACCAATGCGTTTGGTGCAGCATCGGGCCGCTTTGTGCTGCCCAAGGGCCTTCGCAACGGTCACTTTGCCCTGGAAGTGGATGAACTGGCGTATGAAGCGTTCCGGGTGGATGAATTTGTCTTGCCCACGTATGAGCTGGTATTCAATCCCTTGGAGGAATTCTATATGGCCGGCGACAGCATTCCGGTGAGCGGTCGCTTGCAGAGCTATTCCGGCCACAGCCTCGCCGGCGCGCGCGTGGCCGTAAAGGTGGAGCGCTATGGTGATAAGGTCTTTGAGGCCGAGCAGGAGGTCGATGCAAACAGTGGCTTCTGTTTCAGCTTCCCTACGCAGAAAACAGGCTTCTACCATGCGACAGTTACGGTGACAGACTTCACTGGTGAAACCCGTAGCTTTGGCAAGGGCTTTTATATCGGCGAGGAGGTAGCAATTGAGGCTTCCGTGGACCATGCCGCAGAGGTGGAACTGGAGGCCGTGCGTGAGGACAAGCAGGGGTATATTCCCACCTATACGGTTTTACAGCGTACCCTGCAAATGACGCTGGAAGCACGGGACAGCGGCGGCAATCTGGTGCCGCTACCGGTTGGTTTCCAGGTGGTTACGGCGGATGGTGCGGTGCTGGCCTCCGGGCAGGTACAGTCCGGGAGCAGCTTCTCCGTGGAACTGCCCGGAAGCGGATATTATAAGGTATGCGCGCAGGTGGAGGGAGAGAGCAAGGGCGGCCGGAAAGCCTGCAGGGAATGTACTTTTGCCGTGTTCTGCCTCCTCCCGGAGTCCCAGACGCTTGTTCCGCAGGCCCGCCGGGTGTTTGTTCCGGGCGTTGCAACGGTGGCAGATGGCGGGGCGGTGAGCGCCCGTATCGGCACCAATGAGGGGGCTGCTTTTGCCCAGGTCCTCCTGTATGGGCCGGGCGAAGAACTTATTGAGAGTAAGGAGGTTGTCGTTGCCGATGGCCGCCTGGAGGAGGTTTCGTTTGCCTACGGGAAGGCCTGGCCGGATGTCGTACGCCTGCAGGTTTTTTATTTCCTCGGCGGGGCGTCCGTGAGTTATGACCGGGAATATCGGCGGGAAAAGAGCCGTTATACCTTGCCGCTGCAGTTTACGCGTTTCCAGGATAAGGCCTATCCGGGCACGCAATATACCTTTGCTCTCAAGACGGCGCCCGATGCAGAGGTGCTGGTGGCGGCCTGGGACAAGAGCCTGGATGCCGTTGCAGAGAATGACTGGCCGCAGGTGAGCGCCTTTGATTATAGCGTGCCGGAAATCTGGATTACGCCGGTTTGCGGGGTGGTAGGGGAGGAACATCGCTTCCGGCCCATCCGGATGCGCGGCGTCGGAAAGATGATGATGAACGCTACGCCCATGGCCTCCGACGTGGAGTACGAATATGCTTCCATGGATGGGGCAGAAGAGTCTGTGATGGCTTATGGCGTGGCCACCAAGGCCAATGCCAAGGACGCTGCCTACGCTAATACCGCTGCCGACGCCGATGGGCCCGTGCGCAGCGACTTTGCCAGCGCACTTACCTTCCAGCCGCACCTGCGTCCAGGGGCCGATGGAACGGTGAACTTTAGCTTTAAGACGTCCGACAAGCTCTCTACCTTCTATGTACGGGCGTACGCGCATGACGCTGCCATGCACAATGCGTTGGTGGAGGAGGAGATGGTGGTGTCTGTTCCGGTGAAGGTGAGTCTGGTGGAACCGCGCTTCCTGTACGAGGGCGATGTGTACGATGCCGCCGTCACCGTGTCCAGCATTTCAGACCGCCCGGTTTCCGGCACGCTTGTTCTGGTAATGTCCGAGCCCCTCCAGCCCGTGAACTCGCAAATGGTGCCTGCTACCGGTCGGCCCGTGAGCTCGCAAATGGTGCCCGTTACCGTCCAGCCCGGCGCCAGCGTAAGCCATCGCTTTCGCATCACCGCCCCGTCCGTCATTCCCGGCCCCGACGGTGTCATTCCCGGCCCCGACCGGGAATCTCTTACCCTCAAGGCCATTTTCAAGGCCACCGAATTCTCCGACGCCGTGCAGGTGACCGTGCCCGTGTACCCTTCGACCCAAACCCTTACGGAGGCCCATTCGGCCGTACTGCTGGACGGCATGGACCGCGACGCCCTCCTGCAGCACCTGCGTTCCCAGTTCGTGAACCTGCCGGCCGCTGCCGCCTCCCAGCGCGAAATCACCGTGCTGGACATGGTGCGTGACGCCATCCCCTCCCACGTGGAACCCAAGGGGAAGGACGTCCTCTCCCTTTCCGAGGCCTGGTACATCTCCCTCCTCGCCTCCCGGCTGGGGCTGGGGATGCCCGATCAGGTCTCCCTTCCGGCCTCCCGGCTGGGGCTGGGGATGCCCGATCAGGCCTCCCTTCCGGCCTCTCGGCTGGGGATGGGGATGCCCGATCAGGTCGGGCATGACGCCGCGGCCGTCATTCCCGGCTCCGACTCTGTCATTCCCGACCCCGACTCTGTCATTCCCGGCCCAGACCGGGAATCTCTCCTGGCGAAGATCCTTTCCTGCCGTAATGCCGACGGTGGCTTCGGCTGGTTCGAAGGCATGCATTCCTCGCCGGTCATCACCGCCGTGCTGCTGGAGCGCATGGCTAAACTCCGCGACCGGGGATTTGCCGTGCCGGAGGTGATATCGGCCGTGAACTACCTTGATTCGGTGCATTTTGGCGCCGGGCGTCCGTCCTGGTGCGGCGGCCTTTCCGATGCCCAGTACCTGCATGTCCGTGCCCTTTATGCCGGCGTGCCCTTCCGCGTGCAACCCGTGTCGGAAACGGATAAGAAACGTTTTAAAACGTTTACCAAATGGGCCAGGGACTACCTGACACCGGGTAAGAAAGACGGCCGGGGCTTGCAGGGACGCATGTTGGAGAAGAGTCGTCGGCTGCTTACACTGCGGAATCTGCTGCAGCGGGAAGGCGGGATTGCCCTGGCTCAAGCCTGGGGCGTGTCGCTGGGGACCAAGGCTAAATTGGAGAAATCCATGCAGGCAGACCTGCTGTCGCTGATGGAATATGCCGTGGCGCACCCTTCCGGCGGCTACTACTATCCCAATGCAGTCATGCCCTGGCGTGGCCTCCTGGAGAGCGAAGCCTACGCCCATGCCCTCCTCTGCGACCTGCTCTCCAACCGGCCAAAGATGCCCGATCAGGTCGGGCATGACGCCGCTGTCATTCCCGGCACCGACCGGGAATCTCCTGCTGCCGTTGCCGACGGCATCCGCCTCTGGCTCATGCTGCAGAAAGAAACCCAGCACTGGGACAGCGAGCCGGCGTACATCGACGCCATTACCTCCATCCTGGATGGATCTCCGGCGGTTTTGAACACCCGCGTGCTGGCCCTGTCCGGAACGTATCGGGCCCCGTTCAAGGACATCAAGGCAGCCGGTAACGGCTTCAAGTTGGAGCGGCAGTTTTTCAAAGAGGGGAGTGACGTGGAACTGAAGCCCGGGGACCCGCTGGCCGTAGGGGATAAGATTGTGGTAAAGTACAAGATTTGGAACGGCGAGAACCGCAGCTTTGTGAAACTGACTGCCGGTCGCGAGGCTGCCCTGCAACCCGTGCAGCAACTGTCCGGCCACGTGGGCTATGGCTTTATCCGGCCGCTCCGCTCCGGTTTCGTATGGGGCTTTATCCCGCAGGGCTACAGGAATGTAAAGGCTTCTGCTACAGAGTATTACTTTGACTCTTATCCGGAAGAGAACACGGAAATCACCGAGACCTTCTATGTGCAGCAGGCCGGCCGCTTCCACGCCCCCGTGGTGGAGATTGAATCCCTCTACGCCCCCCACTACCGCGCCAACTCCGCCTCCCTCCCTCTCCTCCCGGTCTCTGCTCGCTAGTCCACCACCCATCCTCTCCTCTCGTATCACCCTCTCAAATCACCCTCTCGTATCACCCTCTCGTATCACCCTCTCAAATCACCCTCTCGTATCACCCTCTCGTATCACCCCCTCAAATCCCACCTTACCCACCTAGGGCGCAAAACCTTGGAAATCGTTGCTCTGGCGGTCCTTTCGCTCCGCCAGTGTGGCAAAAAACCGTTAAATCGTAGCGCTGGCGGTCCTTTCGGTCCGCCAGTGGCACGTTTTGGCCCCTAAACGTGCCCATAGCGGTCCCTGATGCGTTCAGCGGGCAAGGTCGAAAACCATGCCCACCGCCTTTCCTACATTATCCGCCCCTAGCCCCTCTGCCGTGGGCAAGGATGCAGGTTGCTAGCTCCACCTTCCATCCTTTCCTCGAGGATACTGGTTTTCAATTATCTGATAATCAGTTTGTTAATGAAAATCCTCGGCGCTTTTGGATCCGAGGTTTTTTAGCAAGTGGTTGATAATCATTGTGTTGTCAACCATTCCTATGATTGTTGTTGATATCGGCAAACTTATATCAGAAGACTCATATGGACTGAGGTGCAAGTTCTTGAATACCAGTATATTACGTTAACGAGCGGTGGGGCCTGTTTTCGGTTCCGTCCATTATAGAGAATCAATTACTTGTATAATAGGAAGACTTGCGGAAGGGAAGCGGGAAAATTTTCTGGGCCCTTTAATGGAGCCCGGAAAACTTTACCCGCTAGCCGCCGAGCCGCGTAATGCGAGGCGGTGATTCCGTGTCCTGATAGCCGCCGCACACTACCAAGTGCGGCGGCTATCTGAAACCCTCTCTGGCACCGTTAAAGGGCCCAAGAGGTACCGCTTTCCTTGCGAAAAATCACACTAATCGGTAGAAACATGAGAAAAATCATGTGAAACAGCAGAACTTTTCAACCGATTGTAGTTTTTGTGGAAAGCATGTTCTATGTTTGCAGAAACCGACATCCGGGCCCGGCTGTCATAAAACTTGATGACATGGAACAAAATGAATTGAAAATCGGCAGGTATGCCAATGTGTTGATGGATCGATGGTTCAAGCGGACGTTTGGCTGGGCTCCGGCGCGTCGGCTCATGCAGTTATTTCTGCAGGAAATGATTCCGGAACGAACCATCACCAAACTGAGTTTTGGCCCGCAGGAGTATGTGAACCCTATTGAGGAAGGAAAGGACATCCGGCTGGATGTGCACTGCACGGATGCGTCCGGATCGCACTTTATTGTAGAGATGCAGTTTGCGGAGCAGAAGACTTTTTATGAACGGGCACTGTTCAATTCCACTTTTGTGATACAGGAACAGGTGCAGGTTGGCAGCACGGACTGGGCATTGCCGCAGATCTATTTTATCGGCGTGGTCAACTTTGCCTTGCACGAAGGGTCCGACAGAGTATTATATCGGTATCGGCTTAAAGAGATTACCACGGGTGAGGACATGCCCATCCCGGTGGAGTACCTGTTTCTGGAAATCCCCAATTGCCGCAAGGCGATGACCAGTGAGGCGTCGCTGCTGGATAATTTTTGCTATGCCTTGAAGAACATGCCGGAGATGGAGGAACGGCCCCAGGAGTTGAAGGGTGAAATCTTTGACCTGTTGTTTAATTCTGCGGAAATTACTAAATTCGCCCCGAACGAACGCTCCGAATACATTAAGCAAATGATTACCATCAGGGACATAGTTAATCAAATGGCCACGGCCGAGGAAAAAGGTCTGGCCAAAGGGCGTGCTGAGGGACGCACAGAAGGTCTCGCTGAGGGTGAAGCCAATGCACGGCTGGAATTGGCGAAAAGTATGCTTGCAGATGGTTTGGATGCGGCTTTTGTAGCCAAGCACACTCGCTTGTCGCTGGAGGAGGTGACCGCACTTCAGCCGCAAGGCTGATGGGGTCTGGCATACAAGATTCTGAATACCAACGCATTAAGTAAACGGACAGGGCCTGTTTTCGGCGCCGCCCGTTATCGTATAGTGCAGAGAATCAATTACTTGTGTAACAGGAAAGACTTGCCGCTTCGCACAACGCGGCTCGTTGATTACCCTATGTCCTGACGACCGTCACGGGTGGTTGTGTACGGGGCGCATTTCTGACGACCGTCACGGGTGGTTGTGTACGGGGCGCATTTCTATTGCCGCGATTGCAGCTGGACGGGCCCAGACGTTGATTATTTGCAATCGCGGCTGGGAAACCTCCTTTTGAGCCTAAATCCTTGCCGCGATTGCAGTTAAAGCTCGTAGAAAGGTGATTCCTTGCAATCGCGGCCGCTTCTACAAGATTCTCTGGACCTGGCGCAGGTCAGTGCACAGGAGGTGAAATTCTCGCTCCGGGCAAGGTGGGATACCCGGGTGGGCAAGGTCGATAATCATGCCCACCACCTTACCCCCATTATCCGTCCCACACCGCCCCCAGCCCCCACATCCCCGGGCAAAGTAGTCCCTCTCAAATCCCACCTTGCCCACCGAGGGGGATTGCGTAAGGCCGTTGTGTTGCGGTAAGGTGATGTGCAAAGAGCCCTCAGCAGGAGGGGGATGGTAAGTGCTGGCCCCGGTAGGGTTGTGGCAATGCAAGGCGCAAAGGCTCCCAAGTGAGGTATGGCCTCCGCTTGGGTTGAATGAGGGTGTCTTTTGCCACTATGCGATGGTGGAGGGGCAATAGATGGATTGGGAAGTGAGGGGAGGGTGGAGCATAAGCATCCGCACAAAACAACGTTTTCTTGTTCGGAGGTTGATGCTCCAGCCTACTCTCCCGCACAATATTAGCAGTATTTGTCCGGAGGGGTATGCCAGAGTACTACAGTCGCCAGTTGGGCTTGTACCGAGTAGCAGTCTGTGCCGTGTTGACCGTCAGAATGTGTCTGGATGAGATTTTGGTTCAACGCGGCAATCCGCTGCGTCACGGAGAATATCCCTTTCCTCATCTATATGCCTGCAACGACCTTCGCCTAGGGAAATGCAAAACAACCGGGTTTTTGCATTGAGCCGGTGGTTCCCCTCAAATAAATTGACGATAGAAAACGAAATCAAGCACTACAGGGAACTCTGTAAGTGCTTGATTTTCATGTTGTGGGCGGTACTGGATTCGAACCAGTGACCCTCTGCTTGTAAGGCAGATGCTCTGAACCAACTGAGCTAACCGCCCGAAAGGGATGACAAAGGTACTAAGAAAAATTGATTTTACAAATTATTTTTTACCGGACTACATTCCTGCCCTCTTATGAAATCCGCCCGGGAAAACCCACGATTTCAATCGTGGGATGAAAGGGCGCAAAATTCTTGGAATTTCGGGAAATAATCGTTACATTTGTATGTAACGAAATGAAGAAACTGGCACATCATATCACTTCAGTAGTGAACATCAGTTACCATATCATCTGGTGTCCAAAGTACCGTCGTAAAGTACTTGTTGATGATGTGGAGCAAAGATTAAAAGAAATACTTCCGCAAATTGCGGAAGAGATGGGCTGCAGGATTGAGACGATGGAAGTGATGCCAGATCACGTGCATATATTCATGCGCGGGACGCCAACACTTCCTGTGCATTTGATTGTCAAGAATCTTAAAGCGGTCAGTGCGAGGAGACTACGCTCAGAATTTCCTGAATTGAAACGTCGGATGAATACGATGTGGACCAGGAGTTACTATTGTGAGACCGTCGGCCGCATTTCCGAGCAAACCATACAGAAGTACATCGAGAACCAGAAGAATGCTTAGGGCAATCAGATACGAACTCCGCCCGAACGCCACATAGCGCTCGCTCATCAACCGTACCTGCGGATGCTGCCGGTTCGTATACAACAGTGCCCTTGCATTTGCGAAAGAGAACCGTGTCAGCAATTACGACCTTGTGAAGCGGCTGCCCGGTCTTAAGTCCGAGTTCGACTGGCTGAAAGAAGTGCCGTCTCAAGCCTTGCAGCAGGCGGTGATAGATCTCGGTAAAGCATTCAAAAATAAATTCAAGGGACACAACGACTGGCCGGTGTTCCACAAAAAAGGTCGGAAGGATTCGTACCGCATCCCGGCCGGTTGCGAGATTGACTACACGCACTATAAGGTCAAGCTTGCCAAACTGGGGTGGGTCAAGTTTTACAAGGACAAACCTATAGACCAGGCGAAAATACATTCATATACTGTCAGCAGGTCGTCAACCGGACGATACTACATATCGCTATTGTACGAAGCGCCTGACCGTTTACCTCTTGCCAACGGGAAGTCCGTCGGCATAGACGTGGGCGTCAAGGAGTTCGCCGTCTGTTCGGACGGGGTGGTGTTCGAAAACCAAAAGCACTACCGGCGTCAGATGCGGCGTCTTCGCGTCCTACAGAGGACGATGGCTCGGCGTTACGACAAAGGCAGGGACATTTACGATGCAGACGGGCGGAAAATCGGCGAGAACGGTCCTCAGTCAAGGAACTGGTACAAAGCCAAGGCGGCCGTTGCCAAATGCCATGAGAAAATCAGGAACCAGCGGAACGACTATCTCAACAAGGTAAGTTCCCTGATTGCTTCTCAATATAGCATCGTCTGTGTCGAAGACCTGAACGTCAAGGGCATGGTGAAGAACCGCCATTTGTCAAAAGCAATATCCGACTGCGGCTGGACTGCATTCAAGACGATGCTGAAATACAAGTGCGACACGCTCATCGAGGTGGACAGGTTCTTCGCGTCCAGCCAGACGTGCCATTGCTGCGGCTATAAGAACGTTCGTGTCAAAAACCTGTCCGTACGTGACTGGGTCTGTCCCGAATGCGGGACACACCACGACAGGGACGAAAACGCCGCACAGAACATACTCCGGGAAGGACTGTCTCGGTATTCCATAAGCGCTTCTATGGAAGCGCTGGGATAGAACCCCACGAATTGTTCGTGGGAGCAGTCAGTTTACCCAGTCTGAATAATAATAGTGTACGGTCCAAATATCAACTCCCTGCCCTATCAACCCCTTCGGCCCAAACGGTCCTTAAGGGTAGTCAGGGCAGTCAACGGAGTGGTTGATGCTCGCGCCTGGTCCTCTGCATGATACTTAGACGGGTGCCACAAAGGGGGGCGGAGTCGCGGAAGCCATAAAGGGGAGGCGGAACCGCGGAAGGTCACTCGGAAGCCGCTCGGGAGTCGCTCGGAAGTCGCGGAAGCCATAAAGGGGGCGTATCGTTTGATCAAATGCAACGTTTCGGAAGCCCCCCGGAAGCCCCCCGGAAGCCCCCCGGAAGCCCCCGGAAGCCCCCGGAAGCCCGAAAGCCCCCGTGCTCCGCAAAAACCCCACACGGGGGGCGCGCGGGACTTAAACGTTAGAGAAATAGGCGTTTATGGGCTCCGGGAGGGGTGGAGGCTCTTTAGAAGTTATTTAAAATTATTAAAAATTTGGTTCAGAAGTTTTATTTTGAACGAATTTTTCTTTAACTTTGCGAGTGTTTAGAAAAGAGAAGTAGCCGTTCTTTCAGGATTGGAGGCGGCTCAGAGGGTGTTATGTAAGTGTATTAGCCTGTTGTTTTGGCTAAATAAGAAAATCTCTTATTTGGGTCCATTATGACAAGAAATGGGAATGAAACTATGATAGGCTTGCCGCTTCGAAAAGGGGTGTTACTCCTAATTGGAATGGCTTTTTGCTATATAGCCGCTGCTGCTTCGGAACCGCGAGATACGGTGAAAAGGTGGCAGGGTTTCAGCGTGCGCACCAATCTGCTATGGGATGGTGCTGCGGAGCCTAACATAGGGGTGGAATTCCCGGTAGGGAAGCATGTCTCCCTGGGCGCCAATGCCGGCATCAAAACCTGGCCTCGCTGGCTCTTCTGGGACAATGACCAGACCAACCCCCGCCACTGGCGCAATTTCGCCGTGGTGCCGGAAGCACGTTTCTATTTTGACCAGGTCTATGACGGTTTCTTTGTGGGTGCAGACGCCATTTACACGCACTTCAACGTGAGCAATGTGAAGTTCCCGTTCGGCATGTATCCGGAAGCGCAGAACAACCGTCTGCAGGGCTCTTTCTGGGGCGGCGGCCTGTTCGTCGGCTACAGCTGGTGGCTGGGCCAGCATTTTCGCATAGAAGCGGAGGCCGGCGTGGCGGCCGGTCTGGCGGCCTATGACAAGTTTGACTGCGGCCACTGCGGCACCAAAACCGGGGAAGTCCGCAAGCCTGCCGTAGTGCCCAAACTGGGTGTAAACATTGCCTGGAATCCCGTCGCCCGGGACAAACGGCCCCAGATGGGCGCAGTGGTCAGCGGCCGGGACACCCTCACGGTCCTCTCGCCCCCTGTAGCCTTTGTGGTTCACCTTAAGGACGTAGCGGACACGGAAACCACCGGCGACAAACTAGCCAAAAAGAATCCCTGGGTGATTCCCATCGAGAAATACCGTCCGCTGGATTACCAAACCCGTCCCGGCCGCGACAGCGTCCTCTCTGTGCGCTACCCGCTGGACAGCTATGTTCTGGACCGTTCCTTCGCCGGAAACGGCGCCGTCATGGATGAACTGGAGCGGGCTATTGGCGCTATCAAGGCCGATATCCGCACGGAGGAACTGCTCATCTCGGTGGTAGGCCTGGCCTCCATCGAAGGCCCTCTGGCGCACAACGACACCTTGTCGGTCCGCCGTGCCCGCGCCGTAGTAGAGGAGCTGGCGCACAATACGGACCTGGGCAAAAGAAATTTTGAGACGATAGGAAAAGGAGAGGCATGGGACTGGTTCCGTGCGCAGCTGGGCGCCGCCCCGGAGGGCTTCAGCGCGGAGGAAATCCGTTCCTTGCAAAGCACCATGTCGCTCCCGGACGCAGACCAGCGTGAACGTGCGCTCAAGGCGGACAGGGCCTTATATAAAAAGGTTGCCGATATCCTCCTGGCAGACCAGCGCAACGCGGGCTACATCCGTGTGTATTACGGCGACGCCCCGGATCCCATTACCGGGAAGTACAACAAGGATGTGATGGCCCTGCTCAAGGCCAAGCGCTACGCGGAAGCCGTAAGCCTGATAGAGGCGGATCCGGCCCTGAAGGAACGCACGCTGCAGGATGCAGAGGCTGCCAATGCCTATGGAATCGCCCTCTGGTTCACCGCCCTGGACAGCAAGGACACGGCGAAGGAGCGTGAGGCACAAAAAATAGTGGAGCATGCCGCTGCCATGGGCGCGGAAACCGCCCGGCATAACCTGGACGGCATGAACATATACGGCCCCGCCCGCAAGGAGTATGAGGCCTGGAAGCAAGTAATGGAAGAACACAATCAATAAACCATTTATTTTATTTATTATGAACAAATTAACGAAACTCTCATTGCTGTCTGTGGCTGTGCTGGCCACAACAGTCGCTTGTCAGCGGGAGGCCGTTGTTGAGGAGCCCGCGAGCCCCAACTTTGACCCCACCAAAAATGAGGTCGTGGCAGACTTTGTATTCAATGTCTCCACCAGTACCTCCCAGACCAAGCAGAACAGCGCCGCTGTACAGGCCTCGCCAGCTGACGATGCCTTCCGTGGTATCTCGAATGCAAAGTTGATGTCTTTTGGACAACTCAGTGGTGAGAATCCTGCTGACGGTAAAGTTCTGGCCGCGGATGCCAATGCTGGAAAAGTTTTTGACCTGGCTTCAGTATTGGCTCCGGGTGTTTTAAATAGCGATGCTTCCCGTCGTGTGTTGGAAATCTCGCTTCCCTTGAAGTCCAACACCTTGCTCTTTTACGGAAAGGCTCCTATGGGGGATGCTTATGGCGGATATAGCAATGTTAAGGACTGCTATGGATTTATGGATTCCTATTCCATTGGCAAGGATAAAGGTTCTGCGAATTTCAAAATTGGCAGCCGCGTCGACGCAGCGGATTATACCAAGTTTCAGATTATTGAAAACCTGATTGCCGGTTGTCAGACCCTTCTGCTCAATCATTTCCTTCCTACTACATTAAGTCCCGCTATAGAGGAAGACCAAGCTCCTTCAGGAGATAATGTTCCGGTATATGGTTATGATATAGCCACGCTTTCGAATAAAATTTACTGGGCGGATTATAATTCCGTCGACGGCCTCAGTCCTTATGAAACGGATCATCCCCGTTATCCGTTGGAGGAGAAATTAGGTCTGATTTACAAAGAACTTACGGATATTTATACTGTAGATGGCAATGAGCTCCGTGCCGGCTCCGGTGAGGCGGTTATACGGATGGCAAAAGACCTGTTCTCCGTGCTGCAGGAAATTCGTTACGCTGCGCCTCTTAGTGAGGCAGAAGCCGTGGCGAAGTATTTCGCAAACGAAGTTTTTGCGAGAATGAATAAATACTTCACTCCATCAGTAGGTGAGAATGGTATTATCACTGGAGCCGTTTTCAAGGAACCTACCACGATTGTCAATAATTTCTTGTCGGAGGCTGAACAAAACTATAAACCGGGAGAGTCTGTACCGGCAGGCTTCTTTTGGCCTACTCAATCTCAGCTTCAGAGTGTTAGCTCGTATATCCCTCTTTATTTCCCCTTCAATTTCAACCTTCCTCGTGGCTGTTCCTATCAGGCATTTGATAAGACCACGAAATGCTTCTATTATCCCCAGACTTTCAATGTCTCCGGGATGGGTCTTCCGGGAGCAGGCGCTACCTACAATGCGAAAAGCTACTATTATCCTGCAGAGCTGATGTATTTTGGCAACAGCCCTATCCGCGTCTCCTCGGTGCCGAAGAAAGTGGCCGATTATCCGCAGGGCTCCGGAACTGCTGATAACCGTTGGGAGAGTGACGGCTCCTGGTCAGCCGACTGGACCAAAAACAGTCACGTGACTTCTGCCACCCGTGCTGTAGCCATGTCCTATGATATTCAGTATGGTACCGCCCTGCTGTCTACAAGCGTTGCTTTTTCTTCCGATGTTCAAACGAACGGGATAATGTATGACAATAACCATCGTGTTCAGGAACTCAAACAAAACCGGACGATCAGCAATCCCCTGGAGGAACCGGACAACGAAATTACAGTAGATGCTAATTCTTTCAAAATGACCGGTCTTATCATCGGTGGTGTGTCTAAGGCTGTGGGTTGGGATTATTTGCCTGTCAAGGTGGGTGATGCTTATCAGTATGGCTTCATCTATGACAAAGCTATCCCTGCTGCGAGCCAGGCCGTTCCCACTTCAACTCCCAACTACACCCTTGTTTTGGATAACTTCCTTGCCGCAAGCGAAACGGACGGTATTTATACCCCCGCCGCAGCCCAGCAAAAAGTGTATGTTGCCATTGAGTTCCAAAACAAAACGGGCCGGGATTTCTACGGAAATGCCAACCTGATTCCTGTAGATGGTTATTTCTACCTGATTGGTTGCCTGGATCCTGATAAACCAGGGTTGGCGTCCATTACCTGGCCCACCGATCACCCGGTCCCTCCGTACAATACCGATGGCACCAGCCAGCAGGTGAAGCGTGTCTTCATCCAGGACTTCATGACCACGGCCACATTCAAACTGGGTCCGAAGTCCCTAAAAAGTGCCTACCTGACTGTTCCGGATCTGCGTTCCACCTCCATGAGCCTGGGTCTTTCCGTGGATCTCAACTGGGAAACGGGCCTCAATTTCGAAGACGTTATCCTGGGTTAATACAGGCCTCTTAACATAAACTACTGATGCGCAAAAGTTTGCGTCATATCGTCTATCTGATTCCCGTGGTCGCAGCCCTAACCGGCTGCGGCCTCGTGGATGAGGATATGCGGGATTGCGAGACAGATTACCAGATCAACTATGAACTCCGTCTTGTCACCAACATGACTACGGAGCTTGAGACTGAGTTGTCTGTGGCCGCAGAGGTGGAGGTGGCAACGGCACTGCGTGCCTATCTGCAGAATATCTTCACCGATTTTGCGCACGACGTAGATTTGGGCTTCTATGATGTTGTCCGTGATGACGCTGCAGGCGATTCACTCCGCCTGCAGCATCAATCACACATCATGGATGCCAACCAGTCCAGTTATACCTTATATATTCCTATCCAGCGCTATGAACACCTGGCCGTTGCCAATATCGAGGACAACAGCCTGGTAAGCTTCGCCGGCGGCGGACTGTGCCATGAGGCTTCCCTTGTCCAGGAAATCCGTGACACGGTGGACTGTCACCGCACGGGGCTCTTTACGGCCCGTATGCCCATTGATATCCGGGAGGGAGAAGACCAGGAGTTCCATGTGAAACTTTATATGGCCAACTGCGCCTCTTCTGTTGTGATTGACACCACCGACAGTCATCTGAAAGATATCCGGGTATATGCCACCGGCTTTGCCAATGCCTTCAGTGTGTGCGACAGTATCTACCGCTTCCAATATACCTCGGTGGTGCGCGCAGACAAAGTGGAGGTGGAGCAGCCCGGCTCCGTTTGTTATACCTGCGTAACTTTCCCGTCCCGGGATACGGATCCGCAGAGTAAAACCATCATAGAAACGGAAGATCCCTTTGTGTCGCAGTCGGCAGAAGGGTCGCTTTGGCGCTATAAGATATATGCAACTTGCCAGGATGGTACGGTAACCGAGTCCGTCCTGGGCGTGTTCAAGCCCCTTAGGGCCGGACAATTGAAAATTATTAAAGTTAAGGTTTATCAGAACGGCTCTGTCCAGTCTGCGGATCCTACGGTGGGCGTAAGCGTCACCCTGGACTGGCAAGGCGGACAAGAGTATCCGATAGATTTGTGACGGTCATGTTCCTGCGGCGTTTCTCATATCCGGGCATCATGCTTCTGGCCGTGTTGGCTGCTGCCTGCTCCCACAAGGAGGAGGCGGAGCAGGGTGTAGGAGAAAGTGTCCCGGTGGAACTGGCATTCGCCCTTTCCGGAGGGGAACAGACCAAAACTACGGCCGTAACGGAAGTGATAGGAGGAGAAGCCGGTTTCCGGGGCATGACCGACATCCGTATGCTTCCCTTCTCCAGCGCGGAATTGATTGAGCCTGAGGATGTCCCGGAGGGCCCCCTGCGCAGTCTTCCGTCCATTTCCGCAACCATCGACGACGCTGCGTACGTTGGCAATGTTTACCATAACGGCATTGTGCGGAACAACCATGCCCATGTTTTTCCGGATGCCTATGCGTCTCTTCCCAAGGGAACTTCCTCCGTGTTGCTCTATGGCAGCGCGCCAGCCCCTACCGTGGAAGCTACCGTGCAGGAGACCAAACACAAGTATGGTTCCCTGATAGAAACCGGTCTTACCATCAATGAACCCTGCACGCTTTCGGAAGTGGGGTTTAAGCCGGACCCCATTTTTACCGGAGAAATTCCGGAGGAGGCCAGCATGCTGGCAAATATCATGACCCGTGTCGCCAGTGCCGTCAGTTATACCCAGACTTATTACTACTATCGGAACGGGGTGTGGCATGAAGGCCGTGTGGCCGTGAGCTGGGACGAGAATCTGGCGGAAGCCAGCCTTGCCCAGTATTATACCTGGTTTACAGGCGCCGGCGAACTCATTACCGGTGCCGGACTCAGCGTAGAATACCTCCTCTCTACTTTGTATGGCCGCCTCAAGCGCTATAACAGCGACGACGAAGAGCCTGTGATGCACGCCGCCGGCGGTCTGGACTATCCCACGGTTCTGACGGAAGGGGGAGACGATGTGTGCACCTATGCACATCTTTACAACGGTCTGTGCCGGGCCATCCTTGACCGTTTTGACGACTTGACCAACGACGAGTACATCATTGAGCAGGCAAATAATACCGTGCGGTTCAACCCCGTCCTGAACTTGAAGGACTATCCTACGTCGGCAGGCCTTCCTTCCGGCGCGGCGGTGCTCCGTTGGAACGGAACCCGTTTTATCGTGGTTTCAGAGGGCCTTGACGGCATTGCCGCCATGGAGAATTTCTGCTACATGCCGCCGTTGTATTATTTTGTCAACACCACCATCAGTACCACCTCGGATATCAATGCCATGCGTTGGTACACGTCGGATGTGGAAACCTGGGAGGGGATTATAAGCAGTTATCGGCAGGGAAAGAGCGTGTCGCGTTCTACGCGGAGCGTGGCCCTGGATAAACCCCTGCAGTTTGCCGTTGCCCAGCTGGCCGCTACGGTTAAAGCTACGTCGTCGCTTTTGCCGGATGCGGACGGGGACCCGACCACCAACTGCTCCGTTTCGGGGAAAAACTTCCCCATTACCGGCGTCCTGATTGGCCGCCAGCATGAACAGACCTTCGATTTTGAACCGGTCACCACTTCGGAGGAGTATTACCTCTATGACAATCAGTTCAGTGGCGTGTATCTTACCACCACGGAATCGGCGCCGTTCCGCAGCCTTGTTTTGCCCGTGCCGGCAGGCGAGGATGTGTTCCTTTTCCTGGAACTTCGGAACGACAGCAATGCAACCTTTACAGGCGCCGAGGGCCTGATTCTTCCCGGCAACTATTTTTACCTGGCCGGAAAGCTGGAACATTCCGAGGACCCCGCTTTCCCGCAGGTGTTCATGGGCGACCATGTAACCACGGCCCGCTTTGTGATATCGTCCCTGGAGAATGCGCATGTGGCTGTTCCGGAAATGGGGAATGCCACCCTGGTCATGGGCGTGCAGACCACCATCAACTGGATTATGGCGGCATCCTCTTATGTAGTGCTTGACTGATATGAAGGGTTGCAGAATCATAGCGGGACTGCTGCTGACGGTGCTTATGGCCGCCTGCAGGACCACCATTGCAATGCCCGCAGAGGAAGAACCGGCCATTGGTATTGCGATTGAGTTCCCCACCGGGGAGGCGGAAACCCGCGCAGAGGTGGGTGAACTTCCGGCTTCTACGTTGGAGAACATACTGCATACGGTGAGCGTATGGGTTTTCCGCTCCGACAATCACCAACTGGTGGCCTCCCGGGACATTAGTCCGGAAGACTTCCCCGTGCGGGGCGGCGTGCGCAGGTATTCCTTACCCGTGTCCCGCGCTTTTGTCCGGGAGCAGCCCAATGTGGATATTTTTGTGCTGGCCAATGCCGCTTCCATCGGTTCGTCCCTGGACACGGAGTCAAGCTGGGAAGACCTTACGGCTGCGTTCTTTACGGATTCAGAGGTGGCCCCTTACTATGGCTTTGGCCTGGCGAACCCGGTCAAGGCGGTAGATGCGGAAAAAGGCCTGCCTATGAGTGGCTGCGGGCTGGATTTGCCCGTAGAAGGAGAAGAACCGGTTCTGCGTGTCCGTACAGTGAAGCTGACGCGCGCCGTTTCGCGTCTGCGTTTTGTTTTTTGCAAGACCTATACGGAAGGAGAAGAGGAGGAGGTGGAAATCAGGCGGATTATCCTTGCCTCCCAGCAGATTCCCATCAAGGAGTATGTGTTTACCTCCACGAAAACCGGCATCGTCCGGGACAATGAGGATGACCGGAGCAATTATCTGCCGTCGGCCTACATTATTCCCGGTCCGGAAGACATTGCCGACAATGAAACACCCGAGAACCTGATTTATGTGAATCAGGATCCCATTACGTATGACCGTATTATCTCGGATGCCGTGGCCGGCGGGGTGCTCACGGACATGGGGTACACGTATTTACGCGAAAGCGACAAGCGCCTGGTGGGCCGTATCGAATACACGGTGGGCGGGCGTGAGCGCGCGCGGGAATTCAATATGTCCACGGCGGGTGACTTTGCCAGAAACCATACCTGGACCGTGCTGGGCTATTTTCTCAGCGGCCGAAACCTGCAACTGGCCCTGAACGTGCTGCCCTGGGATTACAATACCTATGTGGTGGATTTCTCCGAGGAGTCCGTCAACGTGTCGTCCAAGTTTACCGTGGAGAGCTCGACGGCGGAAATTACGGAGACTTCCAAGGACCATTACGACGCCCGGCTTTTGCCCGGTACGGACGCCGTGGGGCATTTGCACATTACAACGCCGGTGGGCGGTTACCTGATGATTCGTCCCATGGGTGATGCCGATGCCTTCAAGGTAGAGCCGGACCGCGCCCGTATCGACCCCACGGTGAATTCCGGCCGTATCGATATCCGTGTCCGCCGCAATCCGGAGATTGACGAGGACCTGAGTGGTAAGTATATCACGCTCTCTTTCTATGTGGAGACCGCCGACGGCCGCGTAATCGATGCCAATACAGAAGCTGTAGATGGTGTTTATCGCTTTATCATATGATGCGTCGCCTGTCATATGGTTTGCTGGTGCTTTCCGCCCTTCTTCTTTGTGCCTGTCACAAGGAAGGGGATACGGGTATGGCCGGACAGGTCATTGAACTGGTGCTGCGTACGTCGGATGACATGGAAACCAAGGACGGGGCAGACGGTGTCATGGAGGGCGTTGACCGCTACAATGAGAATCTCATTTCCTGGGTGGATTTCTTTTTCTATCCGGGCGGGGCGACGGATGCCGATGCCACCTACCACGTGCGCCGGGAGTCCGGCAAGCGGCGGAGCGATGTCATGCGTATAGAAATGACTTCCGAGCAGGTGAATTCCATCATCTTCCCCAGTGCTCCGGAGGATACGCGCTCCTGTACAGTTTTTGCCGTGGTCAATTACCCGGGGACGCTGGTAGCAGACGAAGCAGACCTTTCCGGAACCTCGCTGCCGGAGCTGGAAGCCCTGGAGGTGAGTACGGACTTTGTGTCGCCGTCCAATCACCGGCAGACGCGTTTCATGATGAGCGGGAAGGTGAACCTGACTTTGCGCGGCCGTGCACAGGTAGTAGCCGCCGCCGGCCAGATTGACCTCAGGAGATATGCCTGCAAACTGACGGTCGGCGTGGACGTGTTGCAGGACGTTATGGTGGGCAACGAAGTCTGGCATCCCATGCTTACCGGCATGGAAATCTATCTGGTGAACGGCGTTTCCAATGTCCTGCTGTCCGGTAACCCCGATGATGATGCCCTGGAGCCTGACTATTTCAGTTACAGGAACAATGCGATGCAGTTTGCATACATGGACCTGCAGGATCAGATTCACTACTATTTTGAGAAGGAAGGCAGTTATTACCAGACCTACCCTACCTATATGTACCCGCAGCGTTGGGTATATGGCTCAACGGAGAGTCCGGACAAAGAACCCTTCCTTAAGCTGGTGGTTCCCTGGCAGCGTGATGCAGACCCGGAGCATGGTATCCTGGCTACCCAGCGGCAGTTCTATTACAAGGTAATGATTCCAGACGACCGCAGGGAAGAGTTCCGGCGGAGTTTTGTCCGGAACAACTGGTATCATATCGATATCCGCGTGGGTATCCTGGGCTCGGAAACGGATGAGGCGTCTGTCCTCATTAATCCGGGCTGGGTGTATATCTATTACTGGCAGGACAAGGAGGTTGTGATTAAGAATGCGGAGATTGGCAATGCGCGTTACCTCTCGGTGGAGCAAGCGCATTATGACCTCCATAACATTGACGAGTCACCGCTTCGCTATACGTCTTCTCATCCGGTCATGATGCAAGATATCCGCGTGACAAGACCCTACTATGGTGAGCAGGCAGCTGGACAGCCTGCATACGGGGCTACCATTACAGTGGCAGGGAACAATGATCCGGATTATCCCAAGGGAACACTGTATCTGAACTATAGCGAGGAGCAGCGGAAGGCGCTCAATGGCGGGGAAGACTGGTTTACGGATTCCGGGCAAGCCATCGTTTTTCACCATGTCTTGCAGAACGACTATGCCGACAAAAACAGGATGTTTGACTATTCTCCCTATCAAATCTCCTATACGCTGGTCCATAAGGACCGGCCGGATGACGGTGCCTATAGGAAGACAGTCACGGTTACACAGTATCCCGGTATTTACATTGAACGTACTGTCAATACGGACCGGATGATTACCATAAAAGACCCCACCATGGATGGTAAGAATCACTCCGTGCCTGAACACTGGGGCTATGTTTATATTGATAACGAGCAATATACGAAGGAACAGTATAACATAGATTCCAACAATGATACTAACACAGGCTGGCGTTTTGACCATTTGTGGCGCGTGGTTTATTATTCCAGTGGTGGCCGTGACATGTACCGCATCAATGTTACAGTGCTTCCGGAAGACTCCGACTTTGTGATTGGCGACCCGCGCCAGGCCACCGTTGACAACCTGCGTGACGCCAGTGACTTTTTCCATGATGGTCCGGATTTGAACGGAAACACCCGCTCGCTGCAGCACTATTATCCTACGGAAAATTCCGCCCGCACGGTGGATATGATTGCACCGGCATACCGGATTTCCACCAAACTGTCCGGTATCGAATGGAATGGTATCACCTACCAAAAAGCTAAAGAACGTTGTGCCGCCTTTCAGGAAAACGGTTTCCCTGCCGGGAGATGGCGTCTCCCCACCAAGGGAGAAGTACGGTTCATCTCCCAACTATCCGGCTATGGTTATTTTGAATGGCAGTTCGGTGGAGATTACTGGTCTGCAAACGGTGCGGTCAATGTAAATAAGAACGACGGATCCGTGACGGACTCGAAGAACAAGAATTTGACATCGGACATTGCCTTACTCCGCTGCGTGTATGACAGTTGGTACTGGGGTGATGAACAAGTCTCTGACCTGGAACAATTTACCTGGGCTGACGCTGAACGATGAGAGGAAGATTATTCATATATTGGGCAATTCTGCTGTTGCTGCCTTTTTCCTGTTCCAAAGAGATGGAACAGGAGCAGGAGCCGTTGCAGCAAGCCATGTCCGCATCCTCGGTTGAGGGGAGACCGGTGACGATAGAGTTTGATGTGCCTGGCTTTGGCCCCGCTACCAAGGCGTTGGGGGAGGGCGGTGAACTGCACTCTCTCCATCTGGCGGTTTTCGGCGGTTCCGGTTACCTGAAAGAGTATGTGGAGGCCACGCCTGTCCGTATTGCCGACTATACATATGACATGGAAGACAAGGACGGAAATCTGGTCCCCAGGACTGTTCCTTGTTACCGCTTCAGTGTAACGCTTACGCTGTCTGAAAGCCGCCGTACGGTTCATCTCCTGGGCAATGGACCTTCTGTATTGCCTTTCGGGTACGACACCGCTGTCATGCCCAGCCTGTTGTCAGCGGCAGGAGAAATGAGCTACTGGCAGGTCATTGATTTGCCGGATGGTATCCGGGCAAAACGCAATGCCCAGGGTGAGTTCATTGATGCGGACGGTAAGGTGATTCCTGAAGGGGGAACCGGATATATTGCGGACGATGCAACCAAAAAGAAGTTCCAGGGCATCCCGCTCATCCGGAACTGGTCCAAGATTGTCCTTACGGCGGAGGAAGGCTCTAACTTTACTCCGGTGTCCTTTGCCGTTGTGAATACCCCTTCCCGCGGAACAATAGCACCCTATAGCGCGGCAACGGAATTTATCCAGAACTATCAGTTATGTTCCTTTACCTGGTTGGAGGATACGGTGCAATATCCGGGGAATCTGCCCGTAGGAACAGCTTTCGACACAACCATTCCGGATGCGGAGGATTTTTACGGCCCCGCTTTTGGCGAGGGGGTATCCGTGGCAGGCGAAGGTGCCGTGTACCTGTATGAACGGCCGGCGCCCAATTCGTCCATTCCGCCGTCGTACGTTATCATTTACGGATTGTATGACAATCCCTCGGATCCGGATCACAGCGGCAATTACTATTTCTACAAAGTGGACCTGATGGAAACCAAGAAGCAGGACACGGAGTGGAATTCGCGTTATTACCCGATTTACCGTAATTTCAAATACCAGATTATGGTTCGGAAAATCCTTGCACCGGGGCAGACGACTCCCGCTGCCGCTGCGGTGTCGGCCGGCAGCGCAGATGTATCGGCCGATATCAATACCAGCCAGCTTGCCGATATTTCCGACGGTGTTGGCCGCCTGCATATCACGGACTGGATGGCGAAAACCTTCACGGGGCAGCAGGTAACGCCCGTGAGCGACCTGCATGTGTTTTTCTCCCAGTCAACGGATGGTGAGCCTGACATGGAGCCGAACAGTGTCACGGTAAAGCTCCTGACTCCGGAAGACGGCGGTGCCGACATTATAGAAAACCTGACGATTGAACCGCCATCCCAGGAAGAGGGGAGCAAAGGATGGAGGGCCATCCATTTTACAACGGTAGCTCCCGGAAGAACCGTCCGCACACAGGCCATCCGTGTAACGGGCACGCACGAGTACGGTCGTCTGTACCGTGATATTGTTGTAACTGTCCAGCCCATCCAGACCATGCTGGTTACTTGCGACCAGCCGCGCATTGCGCCGGAGAAGGGTGAATCGGAGGACATCTCCATCCATATACCGGACGGGTTGGTAGAGTCCATGTTCCCGCTGGTTTTCACCATTGAGGCGGAAAAGATGTCGCTGACCCCCAACAAGCGTGCGGCCAATAACAATTTGCCGGTCGTTTATGGTGAATCTATTTCGAATACAGAGGGTTTTGCCGGGAAGCAGGCCTTCCAGTTTGAACGGACGCTGCCCTGGGAAGAGTATCTTAGGTTGTCCCGTTCAGAGGATGAGGAAGGACATGTCTGGCGTACGCTCACCTGCTACTTCAAGACCAATTGTGACAACAACGCTTCGCGGGTATGGGTGTCCAACCCCTATTTTGACAAGACTTCAGACTATTTCATCAATTACGTTTACAAGATATTCCGTAACTTCCATTTTACTACGCCCATTCCTGAGATAAGTGACAGCGTGCTGCCTGTTACCTTTGAGATGGTGGAGGAAGAAGGCGGTACCTATCCGGATGACTATCCGGTAATCACCATCCGTCCCTTTGGTATGCGTATGGACCTGGATAACGAGGATATTACCCCCGGTGATGAGAATGGAACCTATCTGTATAAACCTACCGGACATACGGTGACGCTCAATTTCATTTCCACAACCCCTTATGCGGAGGAAATTATGCTTGAGCTGGATGCCAATGAATATACCCGGGGCCAAATCCAGGCCTTGCGCTTCCCTTATGCGGCATTGGAAGATGGACAGTATTTGACAAAAGATAATAAGATGTCCAATGTCATGTGGGGACATGTCAACCAGGCCTCGGGTTGGAAGACGGTGCTTCTGGCCTATATGGATGACCCGAGAAAAATCAATACCCCGGTAACGTTCAGGCTGACCAATCTGGCGAAGTACGGTGCGACGGCAACCACCACATTCACTTTTACCCCTGACGGACCCCGCAGCGCCAATGGCGATCCCTGCTATCATGAGGTTGACTTGGTGGAAAAACAGGGACTTGCCGACGTAGAAGTGGTCATGGAGTCTCCGGGATATGTGACAAAGACGCTGCGGGCCGGCCGCCTTAAGGGAGATATCCGAACGATAGTCATGGATAACAATGTTTTTAAATTGATTACGCGTAACAGCCTTGTGTTTAGTAAAATTGGAGATGGCTCTTCGGATAAGGGTTTGGTACAGGGAGAGTTCGACAGCGTATCAGGAGACGGATTAAATTATGTCTCGCTTGCTGCAGGTGGAGAATATACCCTGACCCTGACGGGGTCGACCAATAATAATCCCCGCAAGCCTTTACCTGTTTTCTATGTCCATTTCACGTTTGGCGCAGATAACAACAAGGTGGTGATTCTCCCTGAATCCTTGGAGCCCAGCGTAGGGACCATCCATAAATATTTGGGAAACAACGATCAGTATATCTGGAACATTCCGCGCGAGAACGAGGAAGCTGGTGACAACTCGGGGTACTCGACGGTCTCGGTTACTATTAAGGCGCCTGCGGACCATGATGTGAGAATATCGAAACTCGTAGTCAAGATTTTTGACCCGGGAACGGATAAAACTGCAGGCCTCTACGAGAATGGCGTAAAGATTCCTTAATTTGTTCATGTTATGCTTTCTGTACTGGCCCTGGCGGTTTTGCCTGCCCTCATTCTGATTTGCTATGTTTACCAACAGGACCGCCTGCTGCGTGAACCTACCAAGAACCTGGTGAAGGCCTTTCTGTATGGGGGAGGTTCCGTATTCGCTTCCCTGCTTATCTCGGTCCCAGCCATGCACCTGGGACTGTTCCCCACGGAAATCCACTCGGGCCCGGATGCTTTCCGCAGCGCCTTCTTCGGGGCGGCCATTCCCGAGGAAAGTGCCAAGTTGCTGCTCCTGTGGCTTTTCCTGCGTAAATGCCGGGACTTTGACGAGCGCATGGACGGCATTGTATATGCGGTCTGTGTGGGCATGGGCTTCGCCGCCTTCGAGAATGTGGAGTACCTGATTGGCGCCGGTTCCCAGTGGGTGACGGTGGGAATCAGCCGTTCGCTCACGGCCATCCCCGCCCATTTTGGCTTTGCCGTAGTCATGGGCTATTACTTCTCCCTGCACTATTTTGACCGCTATCGTGCTCCGTTTGCCGGCATCAAGATGTGGCTGTTCCCTGTGCTCCTGCACGGTGTGTATGACTGGATTGCCATGTCGCAGGAAGTGAATCCGGAACTGGGCGGAGTCATTGCCCTGGTCATCCTCCTCTTCTGCTTCGCCATGCTCCATTGGGCCCGGCGGCACATGAAAGACCACCTGCGGACAGACGCTATTTCCATTTCCTCGCCCGTTGACGAGCAATAATCAGCCTGTAACTGTAAATCGAACGCTGGCCGTATTGCCCTCGCCGTCCACCACGGTGAGGGTATGTTTTCCCGGGGAGGGGGCCAGGCGGAGTTCGTGGAGGAAGCGGGTTTCACCGATATAGGTCTCATCCAGATGCCACCAGAGGGTGGCGTCGCTCCTGTGGTGCGCGACACGAAACACCACGCCTTCCACCTGCCCGTTCAGCTGGCGCGGGAGGATAAGGGAACTTCCGGAGGCGGGGTAAATGAATTCTACGGCTTTCTCATGGTGGGCTTTGCGCGCACCGGTGTATTCCGGGTGGTGGGGCCTGTAGTACCACTCCATGGCGGGCGGCAGCACAAATTCGCCGTCCTTGTGGTAAGGGCAGGGGTCGCTTTCCAGCCCTGCCGCCGGTATCAGGATGTCCTCCTTCCGGGGGCACTCCGGCCCCGCCAGCATGCCCGACTGTACGCACACCGCCGCCCAGGCAGCCCCCCGGTCGGTGCCGGGGGTGACGCCCCCGTCCTGCCCGACCTGATCGGGCATCTCAAACCAGCGTTCATCGGCCGGAAGCAGGTTCAGGATGTCAAACATCACCGGCCCGGCGGCGCGGGCGCCTGTGAGCCCCGGTACGCCCTGTCCCTGCGCGTTACCCGCCCATACGCCAATAGTATAGGAGGGCGTCATGCCCACGGCCCAGGCATCGCGGAAACCGTAGCTGGTCCCCGTTTTCCACGCCGCCTTCCGCACCGAGCGGATGAGCCGCCAATCCAGCTCATCGGGTCGATTCACCTCCTGTAGCGCTTCCAGCGTGTACCCAATCGCTAAGCGAGGGGCAAAATCGGCCTGTTTTGCCCCGGAGCCCCCCTTCGGCCCCCCACTTAGGGGCAAATCGGCCTCGTTTTGCCCCTGATAGAACCGCACCATCCCGGCGTATGCGGCCGTCACCTCGTCCAGACGCGCCTCCGCACCGCCCAGGATGAGCGACAGCCCGTAGTGCTCCGGCGCCTCCGTGAGGGTGCTCAGTCCCGCCTCCTTGAGCAGGGCATGGAACTTGGACACGCCGTAAGAGCGAAGGAGATATACCGCCGGCACATTCAGCGAGCGGGCCAGCGCCTGGTTGGCCGGTACCGCTCCATAGAACTGCCGGTCAAAGTTCTGCGGTGCAAAGCCCCCGAGGTTCATGGGAACGTCCGGCAGCAGCGTCCGGGGCAGAATCACCCCTTCCTCCAGCGCTGCCGCATACAAAAACGGCTTCAGAATGCTACCCGTACTCCGTGCCCGTGCCGCCACGTCCACCTGCATCCCCGGCCGTTCCCGGTCCATGCAGGCATTGCCGATATACGCGACTGTCTCCCCGCTGGTATTGTCTATCACCACGGCCGCCATGTCTGCTACGCCCTCCGCCGCCAGGTCGCCGGAGCGCCGGTCCACGGCCTCTGACACGGCTCTTTGTAGGCCAATCTGCAGCGTTGTGCGGGTGCGTTCCCCCTGCGGGCAGCGGTTTACATAGTGTGGCGCCAGGGCCGGTAAGGGGAGGGGAGCGCCCGGCAGCGGCTCTTCCAGGGCCGCTTCATAGGTGTCCCGCTCTATGTCCCCGTGCTCCAGGAGGCGTTTTAAGAGCCGGTTCCGTTTAACCAGAAGCGCTTCCCGGCCCCGGCTCAGGTGCAGGGTCCCGGGTGCATTGGGCAGGATGGCCAGGGTGGCGGCCTCCGCCCAGGAAAGCTCCGCGGCGGGGCGTCCGAAATAGCGCCAGGCAGCCGCCTCCAGTCCCACCACGTTTCCGCCGTAGGGGGCATGGGCGGCATAGAGTGCCAGTATCTGTTTCTTGGAATAGCGAAACTCCAGGCGGGTGGCCTGCACCGCCTCGATGGCTTTTTGCCACAGGGTGCGCTCCTTTTGCCGGGACAGGCGCATCACCTGCATGGTGAGGGTGGAGCCCCCGCTCACCACATGTCCGGCCCGGAGGTTGTCCACGGCCGCCCGCACCAGCGCTGCCGGGTTCACGCCCGGGTGCCACCAGAAGGCCCGGTCTTCAAACTGGACCAGCGCCGTGGCATAGCGCACCGGGACGGTGTCTGAGGGCGGGAACCGCCACTGCTCATCGGCCGCAATCCGCGCGCCCAAGAGCTCTCCCTCTGCGCTCTCCACCACCGTGGAGTAGCTCACGTCCCGGAACAGTTCCCGCGGCAGGCAGCACAGCCAGGCCACTCCCAGCCCCGCTCCAATCCCCCATATGATGCTTCTCGTCCTCATTTTCGCCCATTTTTAAGGACGAGGAGGCCCTAACCCCCCTCTCGTCCTTGTTTCCGGCCCTTTTTAAGGACGAGAAGGTTCAAAACCCCCTCTCGTCCTCGTTTTCAAGGATGAAAACTAGGGCTGGACCACGGCCGTGCCGGCGGCGGTGGCCGCCTGGATGGCGGGCTCGTACATGGCTTCTGCCACGGTGGCGGGCAGGGTGAATCGGCCCTCATAAGCGGCCCGCAGCTGCACGCTGAAGGTCTTGAACCGGCCGGCAGGCAGGGCAAAGTACCAGCGCACGGCATTGTCGCGGATGTCCTTGTGGTCGTAACCGTCCTCCGCACCGCCGGCGATGCGCTCATTGACAATCTCCCAGCCGGAGGGCACGTTCAGGCTCAGGGCCAGGTTCTGGAGATCCCGGCCGGCCTGCAGGGACTGCACCTTGATGCGCGCTGTGAAGCGGGTGCCCTGCTTGAGGGACGCGGGGTTCACCGGCGTGCCATCGACACCCACATAATTTACCTCGATGCCCAGGCCATTGCTGCTCGCTTGCCGGGGCTCGCGCGTGACTGTGGCTACCGTGACGTACACCGTGCCTTCGCTGTTGTTGGTGAGCACGCCATTTTCCAGCACCGTCCGGGCTTCCCGGGTGGGCGCTTTCTGGAACAGGCGGGCCAGGGCCACGGCGGCAAAGGCCGTTTCCTGCGTAGAGAGCTGTGCATCGGGCACGAGCTCATGGGCCAGGGACATGGCTTCTCCCAGGCGGTCGCACAGTACCAGGGCTTCCAGCGCGGCAAAACGGTCGCGTGTGGCACTGCCGTAGGTAAGGTTGTACGGGCTGTATTCCGGGAAATCGCGGCCTACATTGTTCAGGATGGCGTTTGCGGTGGAGGTCTTGCCGCTCAGGGCATAGGCACTCACAAGGAACCATTGGGCCTGCAGTGTGAGCCCGGCGCTTTCGCGGAGGCGGTTCATCCCGGCCTGTGACGACGCTCCGGCCACGGCCAGGCTGTACAGGCGGTAGGCTTCATCGGCCTGCGAGAACAGGGAATTGCCTGCAATGCGGTACGCCTGCGAGAGTTTTTCCTGATAGGCCCGCCAGGCCTTGAGGACGCCGTCGTTTACTTCGAATCCGGCCTTCTGCGCCTGCACCAGCAGCACGCCGGCCATGGACGATACCCAGCTGTCGGACTTGTCTCCGCCCCAGTAGCTGAAGCCGCCGTCGGCGTTCTGCCGGGCGTAGAGGCGGGTGATGAGCCGGGGCACCAGGGTGCGGGCCTCGGCGGCATCGGCCTCATTGAGTTGCGGCAGCAGGTTCACCAGCGTGAGGCCGCGGGCGCTCAGCTGCTCGGTGCAGTCGTACGGGTAGTCCCGCATGGTGGCATACAGGCCGTGTGCGTCCGGAACGGGGAATACGCTCACCTGGAGCTCTCCCTCAGGGACGGGCCTGCTCACTCCGGTGGCCAGGGAGAAGTGCTCCACGCGCGTTACCCGGGCCTGCGGATTCACGATGGGCAGCGCTATCTCTTCGCCGGCCTTGTGTCCGGCACCGCTGGCCGATACCCGCACATGCGCCACGCCTTCCTCTCCCAGCGCACGCAGCTTAAAGCGCACCAACTGGTCCGAGGCGCCGCTGAAATGCAGCCGCTGCACCCGTTCTGTCAGTTCTACGGGGCCATCGGCCTCCAGGGTTACCGTGACGTCCTTGACGCCCTCTTCCAGGGCAAAGACATTCACCGGAACGGCTACTTCTTCCCCGCAGCCCAGCTGGCGGGGGAGGGTGGTGATCACCATGAGCGGACTTTGCACGGGAACGGTCTTCTGGGCATTGCCGAAGGCTCCGTCGTGCGCCGCCACCACCATTACGCGGACACTGCCCACGTACTGCGGCAACTTCACTTTAAGCACATCCGTGCCCTTGGCCGCTACCGTACGGGGTGCAAAGCAAAGCACCACCGGGTTAAAGCGGTTGTCCTTGCGGGCGCTCCGGACGGCGTCTTCGTCACCGCCAATGGCCGACAGGGGAGCGAGCTTCCCGTTCCGGGCGCCCACTACGTCGTCATACAGGTCCCAGGTGGTGACGCCCAGGGCTTCGTTCCGGTTCATACGGGCCCACGGATCCGGGGTCTTGAAGGCCGTCAAATCCAGCAGGCCTTCGTCCACGATAGCCAGCGTATAAGTCATGGACCGGCCGTTCTTTTCCGATACTTTGATGGTGAATTCCTCCTCCGGATGCAGTTTCTCCGGCATCTGGAGCTGCGGAAGCAGCCGGGAGCCCGGGTTCTCCACCCGTACGCGCTGCACGCCGTACAGGCGTAGCGGGAGGTCGTTCAGGGTGTGGCCGTAGGGCTGCACCAGGGTAATGTGCACGTAAATATTGGGGGCCATTTCCGGCGTTATGCCAAAGCGCCAGGGCGTGTCCTTTTCCGAGAGTGTCACCCACTGCCGGCTGAGCACCCCGCCGGCGTTCTCCAGCGACACCAGCGCCCGGGCACCCGGGGCGGCCGGAATGTACACGGTGGCTTGTTCACCTACCGTGTAGGAGGCCTTGTCCGTGGAGAAGCTGAGCATGGTGAGGGTTTCCGGGTCTCCCCGTCCGGCGCGGCCTTCGTAGTCCGGCCAGTCCACCAGGAAGTCCGCTCCGCTGATGTGCCCGGAGACGCGGTCGCGTACCAGCAGGAGGTACTTGCCCCAATCGTCCTTGGGAATGTTGATGTGCAGCAGGACATCCTGGGTGGCCGATGTCAGGGTTCCCTGCATCACCACTTTCACGGAATTCCCGCTCACGTAGGTGTCCAGGCTCTCTCCCTGGATGTCCCACCACCAGTTCCATCCCGCCTTATACAGGACATACTCCAGCGTATGGCCTTTCACGGGACGGCCTTTGGCATCGACAACCGCGAGGCCTATCGCCTGGTCACGTCCGGTTTCCAGGTACTCGCCTTCCGGCAGTTTGATGCCCACATAGGCGCTGTACGGGGAGAAGGGGAGGGTCTGGGTGGTGAAGCTCTCGTCTCCGCCTTTTTCTTCCACGGAGGTGACCACAAAGGCCTCCAGCATGCCGGGAGCGTCGGCGGCCTCCGGCAGGCTCAGCTGTGCGGTGGCGCTGCCATTGCCGTCCAGCCAGGTGCTGAAGAGTTCCGCCTGGGCCTCCTGGAACTTGGAGGCGGGATTGTTGAAGGTATAGGCCTCAAAGCCCTGGAACGGGGCGCCTTTCCTCCGCCGGAGGGTGAGCTGGGCGTGGGCCTTGGCACCGCCGGCCGCTCCGCCGCTGAGCCACTCGGCCGTTATGCGGGCCTGGCTCTTGAGGCCGGCTTCCAGCACGGAAGGATAATCGGCATTGATTTTGAGCCGGTTGGGCTTGATGGACTCTATGTGTAAAATCTTGTGGAAGGAACTGCCGCCCACCTTGAAATAGGCGTTCCAGTAGCCGGTGGGGTCCGTCTCCCGCGTGGGGATGTTGTAGGTGAAGAAGCCGTCTTGGCCGGTGCGTACCAGGCGGCTGTGGAACTGCCCTTCCGGGGTGTAGAGCTCCAGGGTGGCGGGGTGCCCGGCCGGGAGGTTATGGCCTTTGTCGGACAGGAGCATTTTCACGTGGAGGGTGTCGCCGGGGCGCCAGACGCCTCTCTCACCGTAGATGAAGGCTTTGAGGCCTTGCTGCAGGGCTTCGCCGCCTACGTCAAAGCGGCTCAGGGAGCGATTCGTTTCCGTGGTGGTTTTGAGGTAGGCCGTGCTGCCGCCCGCCTTGGCCACAAGGGCAAACGGCTGGTGCTTTACAGTGAGGGTTGCGAGGCCCTTGCTGTCCGTTTTTCCCTTGCCGATACACTGGAGCTGGTAGTCGTACACCTCCAGCCTGGCGCCGGGCAGCGGCTCGCCGGTGATAAGGTCCGTTGCGGCTACCCAAAGCTGGTCGCCGCCGGCGTATTCGGCCACCAGGCCAATCTCCGAGGCCAGCAGCTGCACTACCGGGAACCGGTCCGTATCCATGTAATAGGACGGCTTGGTGGGGTCGTCGGCGTCTTCCCAATGGTAAAGGTTCCAGTCAAAGTCGTTGTCCCAGTAATAGCTGCTGGGCTGGTCCCAGATGGCGTTGTCCTTGGCCGATATCGACCCGTCGGGCGCGGAAGGGCTCAGGAGCGGCTCCGCGCCGCCATAGAGGGACTGGTCCTGCCGGAAGCCCAGCCGTACGCGGTATATGGCGCCCGGCTCCTTCTTGATGAGCCCGCTCAGGTCCACGGAGAAGTCGTTCCAGGTGTGGAGGTTCTTGGACGGGTCCAGCTGGACGTCGCCTTTGTACACCAGCCGGCCGCTGCGGCGGAGGGAGTTGCCGTAGCCGTGCAAGTAATTGTCCTGCAGGTACATGAGTACGTTTTTCTCATAGACCTTTACCACGCGTACCTCTACCGCGCTCAGGTTCACGGCGCGGAAGGGGAGGTAAAACTTGTCTTTTTCCGGCAGGATGTTGCCTTTCAGGGATACTTCTACGGCCGGTTTGGGCTCTTCCCGCTGGAAGGTGTGCGTGAAGGGGGTCTCCAGCGCGTTGCCGGCATTGCTCTTGAGCCCGGCGTCCAGCGTGAGGGTGAGGTCTCCCGGGGCGCCTTCAAAGAAGACGGAGAGCTTGGGGCCGTTTACCTGCGTGTAGCTGCGGGCGGCGCCGCTCAGCTCCACCATGCCGCGGAGGGAGGCGTTGATGGGAACCTGGGAAAGGCTCACCTCAATGACCCCTTCCTTCAGGGCCACCTGCTCCACACGGAAGGCCCGGCCGTTGTCTTTTACCAGCAGGGTGTTGCCCGTGGAGGCCGCCTGGCCTTTTACCAGCACCGGGTACACGAACGTGGGCGCACCCTGGCACAGCTTTTCCAGGTGGAAGGTGGCTTTGTAGGCCTTGCCTTCCTGCAGGGCACCATCGGCAGGGATAAAACTCACGGAGGAGGCGTTGTTCCAGCGGACGGTGCCTTCCACGGGCGGCTCAAACTGGAACAGGCCTTGTGCATCTGCACCGGTCACCTCTTCCATCAGGTCCACGCGGAGTTCCGCGTTCTGGGGCACCATGCCGCCGGTATAGGCCTTGATATACGGGGCAAATTCACTGGCTTGCGGTTCCGGCGTCACACTGCGGGAACCACAGGCTGCTGCTGCGAGGCACAGCCCCGCGGCCATCCAAACTTTCAGGAATGTCTTCATAAGGATTTATTTCCAGGGGGTTGATTTATAGGCTTCGAAGCCCACGATAAAACGTTGCATGCCGTCCAGCAGGCGGCTGCGCGGGCAGGCGATGTTCACGCGCATGAAACCCTCGCCGGCGGCACCGTAGATGGAGCCGGTGCTCAGGGTGAGCTGCACTTTCTCCTGCAGGAACCGGCCCAGGCGCTCGCTGAAGCCTTCCAGCGGTTCTCCTTCCCGGAGGGCGTTCCGGCAGTCTATCCACATGAGGTAGGTGCCTTCCAGCGGCAGGACGTTCACGGACGGGAGTTCGTCTTCCAGGAAGCAGGCCACCGTGCGCGCGTTGTGGAACAGGTAGTTACGCAGCTGGTCCAGCCACGGACCGCCTTCCGTGTAGGCCGCCTTGAGGGCCGTGACGCCAAACACGTTTACGTCACAGCATTCGTTGTCGTTGATGGCGCGGTCCATCCTGGCCAGGATGGCCGGGTCTTTGGCGTAGATGTTGGCTATCTGGATGCCGGCCAGGTTGAAGGCTTTGGTGGGG
>CAMZCW010000008.1 GCA_947305045.1 uncultured Bacteroidales bacterium
CAAAGGTGGCCATGCCCTTGGACCGGATCATTTCCGCCAGGTCCTTCTGGATTTCGCGGGCAACCTTAAGCTGCCTTGTGCTTGCTTGTTTCTCCATACTATGCTTTTTGAGATTCACTCGCTTCGCTCGGAATGACAGGGATTATTGTCATACCGAGGCCGAAGGCCGAGTGTATCTCATTTTACATTAATAATGAAATAGTTCTTCTTGCCTTTCTGGGCCAGGATGTAGTGGCCGTTCACAATGTCCGACTCGGTAACATCGGCATTGATATCCGTTACTTTGTCCTTGTTGATGGCAATGCCGTTGCCCTGCACCATCTTGCGGGCTTCACCCTTGGAGGGGAGGATGGCGGTTTTCACAGCCAGCAGGTCCAGGATGTTGCACGGGAGGTCTGCTTTGGTGATGTCAAAGGAGGGAACGTCTCCGAAAACGGCCAGGAAGGTGCGCTCGTCCAGCTTTTTCAGGGCTTCCGAGTTGCCGCCGAAGAGCATCTGGGAGGCGGCTACGGCATTGTCGTAGGCCTCTTGCCCGTGGCACATGGTGGTGACTTCCTTGGCAAGGACCTTCTGCAGCTTGCGCTGGCCGGGATCCTGCCGGTGCTCCTCAATCAGGCTCTCGATGGTGGGGCGGTCCAGCAGGGTGAAAATCTTGATGTAGCGCTCTGCGTCATCGTCCGCCACGTTGAGCCAGAACTGGTAGAATTCGTAGGGCGAGGTGCGCTCTGCATCCAGCCAGATATTGCCTTTTTCCGTTTTGCCGAACTTGGTGCCGTCGGCTTTGCGGATAAGGGGGCAGGTGAGGGCGAAGGCCGCGCCGCCGTCCATGCGGCGGATGAGTTCCGTCCCGGTGGTGATGTTGCCCCATTGGTCGGAACCGCCCAACTGCAGCACGCAGCCCTTGTTTTTCCACAGCCAGTAGAAGTCATAGCCCTGCATGAGCTGGTAGCTGAATTCGGTGAAGGACATGCCTTCCGAGCTGTCGCGGGAAAGGCGTTTTTTCACGGAATCCTTGGCCATCATGTAGTTGACGGTGATGTGTTTGCCAATGTCGCGGATGAAGTTGATGAAGCTGTAGTCCTTCATCCAGTCATAGTTGTTCACCAGCTCTGCGCGGTTGGGGGCGTCTGAATCAAAGTCCAGGAAACGGGAGAGCTGGGCCTTGATGCAGGCCACGTTGTGGTTGAGGGTGGACTCGTCCAGGAGGTTGCGCTCTGCGCTTTTCATGGAGGGGTCTCCGATCATGCCGGTGGCGCCGCCTACCAGGGCGTAGGGCTTGTGGCCGCAGCTCTGGAAATGCTTGAGTATCATTACGCTCACCAGGTGGCCGATGTGCAGGGAATCCGCCGTGGGGTCAATACCCACGTAGGCGGCCTGCGGGCCTTCCATCAGTTTCTCTTCCGTCCCGGGCATGATGTCCTGGATCATGCCTCTCCACTTGAGCTCTTCTACAAAATTCTTCATATTGTGTTTTTCCTTTTTCTTATAATCGTGCAAAGGTACGAAAAAAATGTGTATTTTTGCGTTTGTGTGCAAGTTGGAATCTATTAACACTTTACAAAATATGAAACGCTTTTTTCTATTGCTGGCCCTGGCCTTTGCGGCCGTAGCCTGCGGCCCTCGCTATGAGACCGTGAAGGGGGACCCGCTCCAGGCCAGGATTTATACGCTTGACAACGGCCTCAAGGTGTACATGACCGTAAACAAGGATGAACCCCGCATCCAGACTTACATCGCCGTGCATGCCGGCGGTAAGGATGATCCGGCCGACAATACCGGTCTGGCCCATTACCTGGAGCACATGATGTTCAAGGGGACGGAGCAGTTTGGTACGCAGGACTATGAGGCAGAAAAGCCTTACCTGGCCAAAATCGACAGCCTGTATGAGGTGTACCGCACCCTTACGGAGCCTGCAGAGCGCGACGCCCTGTATCGTGAGATTGACGCCGTGAGCCAGGAAGCTTCCAAGATTGCCATTCCCAATGAGTACGACAAACTCATGAGCATCATTGGCTCGGAGGGTTCCAATGCCTTTACCAGCAATGACGTAACCTGCTACGTGGAGGAGATCCCTTCCAACCAGGTGGAAAACTGGGCCCGCATTCAGGCGGACCGCTTCATGAACTGTGTCTTCCGTGGTTTCCATACGGAACTGGAGGCAGTGTATGAGGAAAAGAATATGGGCCTGACGGACGATAGTGAAAAGGCCATCGACGCGCTGGACAGCATGCTCTTTGTGCACCATCCGTATGGCACGCAGACGGTAATCGGCACGCAGGATCACCTCAAGAATCCCTCGCTTAAAGCCATTCGCTATCAGAAAGATACGTACTATGTGCCCAACAACGTGGCCATCTGCCTCTCCGGCGACTTCGATCCGGACCAGATGGTGAAGACCATCGAAAAATACTTTGGCGCATGGAAACCCAATCCGTCTCTTCCGGAGCGCAGCATCCCCGCAGAGGAACCCATCACCGCCCCCAAAGTAAAGGATGTGTACGGCTTTGACGCAGAGTTTGTCATGCTGGGATGGCGCACCCCCGGTGAAAGTTTCCCGGAAAGCGAGCTGTCAGAGATTGTGAGCTCCGTGCTGTATAACGGGAATGCCGGCCTGGTAGATCTGGACCTCGTTAACACGCAGGCCTTCCTGGGTGGCTTTATCTTCCCGTACAACCGCTCAGACTGGGGTCTGATGCTGGCAGAGGCCATGCCCAAGGAAGGACAGACCCTCCAGCAGGTGCTGGACCTCCTGCTGGGAGAAGTGGAGAAGCTGCGTAAGGGAGATTTCTCCGAGGAACTGGTAGAGGCCGCCAAGGCCAATTACAAACTGCAGCACATGCAGGGCCTGGTTTCCAACCGTTCCCGCGTAACCCAGTTCATGAACTCCTTCATCAACGGCACCTCCTGGAAATGGGAAGTGGGCAAGTTGGATCGTATCGGGAAAATTACCAAGGCCGATGTCGTTGCCTGGGCCAACGAATACCTGAAACCGGAAAGCTACGCGGTGGTGTTCAAGCACCTGGGAGAGGACAAGAGCATCAAGAAGATTGACGCCCCCAAGATTACTCCTATCGCCACCAACCGGGACAAGCAGAGTGCCTTCCTGGCAGAGATTGCCGCTTCCGAACCGGCTCCCATCGACCCGGTTTTTGTGGATTTTGAAAAAGACATGACCGTGAGCGATTTCCAGGGCCTGCCGTTGCTGTACAAGAGGAATGTGCAGAACGACATCGCCACCCTGAGCTTCCGCTACGACTGCGGCTCGGACAACGACCCTGTGCTGGCGGTTACTGCGGATTATCTGGGCTACCTGGGCTCGGACAAATACAGCCTGGATGCCTTCTCTACGCGCATGTACAGCCTTGCTTGCTCGCAGGCCTACCGCGTGGGCGGAAACACCACCGTCATCTCCGTTTCCGGCCTGAGCGAAAACCTCTCCGATGCCCTGGAAACGTATGAGTATCAGCTGCGTAATGCCCAGCCTGACGAGTCTGTCCTGGCAGAGCTGAAGGCGGACCTGATGCGCGGCCGGGCCGATGCCAAGAAAAACCAGCGTGCCTGCAGCAGCGCCTTGCAGCAGTACCTGACCTATGGCCCCGCGTATATCAAGGCCGGAACGCTCAACAATGGGCAACTTCAGGCCCTGACATCGGCCCGGGTCCTTGCTGCGGGCGAAAGCCTGCTCGGGAAGCAGCACACCATCCTTTATTATGGTCCCGCTTCGCTGGAAGAGGTGAAGGAAATGCTATCTAAGGTGCATCCGGTCACAGACCTGCAGCCGCTGGTGAAGACGCACGCCGTCAAGCAGCTCACCCCGTCCAAGGAGGTGATTGTAGCCCATTACGATGCCCGTCAGTTCAACTATGTGCAGTATTCGGACAGGGGAGAAACGCTGGACCTGGCAGAGGACCCTGCTATTGAACTCTTTAACGAGTACTACGGCGGTGGCATGAATGCCATCGTGTTCCAGGAAATGCGTGAATCCCGTGCCCTGGCCTATGGCGCCGGCGCCCGCCTGTCAGACCCCACCTTCACAGGTGACACCTATTCCTTCCGGGCCTACATTGCCTCGCAGAACGACAAACTCAAAAAGGCCTGCGAAGGCTTCGATGAGATTATTGAAACCCTGCCGGAGGCACCCGAGAACCTGGAAATCGCCAAGGCGGCCATTCTGGGTAAGCTCCGCACCCAGCGCGTGAAAGGGGAGCGGGTCCTGTACAGCTACCTGAACGCCCAGGAACTGGGCCTCACTGAGCCGCGTGAAAAACAGATTTTTGAGAAGGTGAACGCCCTCACCATGGATGATCTCCGTGCCACCCACGCCAAGTGGATCAAGGGCCGTACCTATCATTATGCCATTCTGGGAGACACCAAGGACCTGGATATGGACTTCCTCAAAACCCTGGGTCCTGTGAAACAGGTGTCCCTGGAAGAAATCTTCGGCTATTAACAATATGAGAAAATTTTATGCATTGGCAGTGGCCCTCCTGGCAGGGCTGCTGCCCCTGAAAGCCCAGGAACTGGTGGTTTTCCCTTCGGAGAATTTGCACTGCAATGACTCCGTGCTGGTGTTCTCGCCGGCCTCCCAAATCATGGCGCGGGAACTTCCCACGCTCTTCCTCCTGCACGGCTACAGTGGCTGTTATGCAGACTGGAGCCATCACATGGACCTGCAGGCCGTGTGCGATGCCACCGGTTTCCGCATCATCTGCCCGGACGGCTTCTATAAGAGCTGGTACCTGAACGACGCCAAAGCGGAAAACATGCAGTGGCGCACCTTCTTCTGGGAGGAGTGCTGGCCCACGCTGGATGCCCGGTACGGCTTTGTTCCGGAAAAAACCTTCATCGACGGCCTGTCCATGGGCGGTCACGGCGCCATGAACCTGTTCCTGGACCATCCGGAACGCTTCCGCGGCGCCGGCTCCATGAGCGGTATCCTGGCCCTGCACCATTCCGGTGGCTCCAAGCAGATTATCCCCGCCATCCTGGGTGTGGAGGACATTGAGGACCCGGTGGTGGCGGCGGAGTCGGCCGTCAACCGCCTGGGCCGTGTCCGGGAGATTTGTGGCGATGCCCCCAAACTCATCGTGGTCTCCTGCGGCCTCCAGGACAAATTCCTGCCCGCCACAGAGGAGTTCGCTGCGGCGCTCAAAACATCGGGCCTGAGCTATGTGGAACTTTACTCTCCGGAGGCTCATACCTGGACCTACTGGACCTGGGTGCTTCCGCTCCACCTCAAATTCTTCGGGGAGGCAATGTAGCGTTTGTTGTGTGTTGCACAACTCGTTATCTAACAGTGATTTAGCACAATGGACGGGGCCCCGGGCGGACCCCGTCCAATCATTTAATCGGCGCATACTCAGTGAGTTATGTAACACGGCACATCTGTCGGAAAGAACCGGGTAATAAGACCAGCGTAAAGATTTTTTAAATTTTTATTGCAATTCGATAAATATTTATTATATTTGCAGAAACAAACCTAACACTAAAGCCTTATGATTGCTACTTGGTGGGCTGGACTCAGCCTCATGATGAAAATCCTGTGGACCGTTACGCTGGCGGCGTCTCTGCTCTTTGTCATCCAGAGCATCCTCACCTTCATCGGAGCCGATGCCGACGCAGACTTCGACACGGACATCGACACCGGCATGGACGGCGGAGACCTTTCTAATATAGAGGGGGGCTCCAACCTGTACACGTTCCGCAACTTTGTGAACTTCTGCCTGGGCTTTGGCTGGAGTGCCATCCTGCTGCAGGACAGCATCTCTTCCACCGCCCTGCTCATCCTGGTATCGGCCCTCATTGGCGTTGCGCTGGTGGCGGCCGTGATGTACCTGTTCAAATGGCTCTCCTCCATGCAGCAGAGCGGCAATATCCATGTGCAAAAGCAGGCTGCAGGCTGTGAGGGAAAGGTGTACCTGACCATCCCGGCCGCACGCAGCGGCGCCGGTAAGGTACAAATCACCATTGCCGGCAGCGTGCGCGAGTACGACGCCCTCACGGAGAGCGAAGAAGCCCTCAAGACCGGCACTCCCATCCGCGTAATAGACGCCCTGGACGCCAACACCGTTTTAGTAGAAGAAATCAACTCTTATACCGTATAAATTATGCCTACACTGACCCTGATTCTCATTCTGGTGGCCGTGCTGTTTGTTACGCTGGCGGCCATCCTCAAGCGCTATCGTCGCTGCCCTTCGGACAAAATCCTGGTTATCTACGGTAAAACCGGCCGCATGGCCTCGGCCAAGTGTGTCCATGGCGGCGCCGCCTTCATCTGGCCTGTTTTCCAGGACTACGCCTACCTGGACCTCAAGCCCATCTCCATTGAATGCAACCTCACCAACGCCCTGTCCAAGCAGAACATCCGCGTGGACGTTCCCTGCCGCTTCACCGTGGGTATCTCCACGGAGCCGGAGAGCATGACCAACGCCGCCGAGCGCCTGCTGGGCCTGAGCGTGGACAGCATCCAGAACATCGCCACGGATATCCTCTTCGGTCAGCTCCGTCTGGTGATTGCCACCATGGACATCGAGGAAATCAACGCGGACCGCGACAAGTTCCTGGCCAACGTGTCCACCAACGTGGAGGCGGAACTCCGCAAGATTGGCCTGCGCCTGATCAACGTGAACGTCACCGATATCCGCGACGAATCCGGCTACATCGAGGCCCTGGGTAAGGAAGCCGCCGCCAAGGCCATCAACGACGCCAAGAAGAGCGTGGCGGAGCAGAACCGCTACGGTGAAACCGGTAAGGCCATGGCCGATAAAGACACCCGTATCAATGTGGCAGCTGCCGATGCAGACGCCGTGAAGGGTGAAAACAATGCCAAGATTGAGATTGCCAATTCCGATGCCCTGCGCCGCCAGAAGACGGCCGAAGCAACCCGCCTGGCTGTGGCAGCGGAAAAGGTGCAGGCCGCCAAGGCCCTTGAGGAGGCCTACCAGAGCGAGCGCGACGCAGAACTTGCCCGTGCCGCCCGTGAGGAAGCCACGCAGAAGGCCAATATTGTGGTTGCTGCAGAAATCGACAAGGAGAAGAAAATCATTGAAGCAGAGGCAGAAGCCGAGCAAATCCGCCGCAAGGCAAAAGGTGAGGCCGACGCTATCTACGCCAAAATGGATGCCCAGGCCCGCGGTATGCTGGAAATCCTCACCAAGCAGGCCGATGGTTTCAAGAATCTGGTAACCGCCGCGGAAGGCGACGCCCAGAAGGCTGTGCTCATGATGATCGCGGACAAACTGCCGGAACTGGTGAAGACCCAGGTAGAGGCCGTCAAGGGCATCAATATCGACAAGGTAACCGTCTGGGATACCGGCAACGGCGCCGACGGCAAAACCGCCACTTCCAACTTCATTTCCGGTATGATGAAGAGCGTACCTCCGCTTGACGAACTGTTCAAGATGGCCGGCATGGAACTGCCGTCGTACCTGAAGGGGAAGCCGGAAGAGCAAGTGGCTCAGGAGTAAGCGCTTATGCCCATCATCACCAATATCGATGTCATGCTGGCCCGCCGGAAAATGTCCTCCGGCGAGCTGGCACAGAAAGTGGGCATCACGCCGGCCAACCTCTCCATCCTCAAGTGCGGCAAGGCAAAAGCCGTGCGATTGTCCACCCTGGAAAGCCTCTGCAAAGCGCTGGACTGCCAGCCGGGAGACCTGCTGGAATTTCAGTCGGAAAAATAGCGCTTCGTGCGCCTGGTACGTAAGTCGCTGAATACGTGTCGATTAAATGATTGGACGGGCCTCGTTTGGGGGCCCGTTCAGTTATTTAAGGCGCTGTGTTATAGGATGTTACGTAACAGGGCTATTGCCTATATAAAGCTGCGTTCAGGAGTATCGGCTTGGCATACGTGCCCGTAATACGCACACGAAGATGACGGCTGACGCATTCGGGAATGGGAAGGATCCGTTTATAGCCGATTGTGGTTCCTTCTGTCAGCACGGTCCAGTGGCCATCCTTTTCCGTCTCTACCAGGAAAGAGGAAATGCGTTGCCCAAGCGAAATATCTTCCCGGAGTTCTATCAGGTTGAAGGTCCGCTGTTCCGGCAGCCTGATATCCAGGGTATTTCCCCGCAGGCACTGCCGGCTGCCCTGAGCCAGGTTGTTCCCGAACACCCGTTCCCGCAGGGCGCGGAATTCCATCAGACGCAGGGAATCGGCCGAAGGAATGCGCCCACGCGTATCGGCAGGAACGTTTAACAGCAGAACGGAATTCCGTCCGACGCTGGTAAGCCAAATGTCCAATAACTCTTCTGCTGTCTTTAGCTGGGCCGTTTCCGATTCCCTCCAAAACCAGCCGGGGCGGATGGAGACGTCTGTCTCTACGGGCACCCACGCCGCTCCGTGCACGTGGCCCTGCTGAAGCGTATCTATGGGCGGAGCTCCCGCTCCGGGAGTGAAGCCTTCCGTGTCCAAGCGGCTCCAGACTGTCTGGGAGGCACATCCCCGCTCGTTGCCCACCCATCGGCAACCCGGGCCAATATCGCTGAAGAGGACCGTTTGCGGACTCTGCCGCTGGATGGTCCCGAAGAAGCGCGGCCAGTCATACACCTGCCGTTTGCCGGAAGGACCTTCTCCACAGGCGCCATCAAACCAATGCTCGAAAACAGGACCGTATCGGCCATCATAGATTTCCTGAAGAGCGGCTGCGTATGCGTCATTGTATGCGGGTGTACCGTATAGAGGATGGTTCCGGTCCCAGGGTGAGAGATATACGCCAAAGCCCAGCCCATACTCCCGACAGGCTTCCGACAGTTCCTTGAGGATATCGCCCTGTCCGCCGCGCCAGGTGCTTTGCGCTACCGTGTGCGTGCTGGTCCGGGAAGGCCACAGGCAAAAGCCGTCGTGATGTTTCGCCGTGACGATAATGCCTTTCATGCCTGCGTTCTGCGCCGTAGCGGCCCATTGTCGGCAGTCCAGTTCCGTGGGCTGGAAAAGATTTTCAGGCTCTGCACCGCTGCCCCATTCGGCGCCGCTGAAGGTGTTGGGACCAAAGTGCACAAACATGTTGTACTCCATTTGTTGCCACCGCAGCTGTGCCTCCGTGGGAACGGGGCCGTAAGGTTGGGGCTGGCACGCTGCAGCGAGCAGAAGTAAAAATATGAGGACATGAACTCGCATGGGACAAAGGTACATATTTTCCGCCGAGTTTCCATTGTATGGCCCAGCGTGGAGTTTCCTGTGTCATCAAAAAACGCGCTGGCAACACAAGGAACATGTTACGTAATATCCTATAACACAGGGTGTTAACGCCTTGGACGAATTTCCAAACGGGGGCTGTCCAATTAGTTAATAGGTTAGTGCTCAGCGACTTACGTGCCACGCGCACTGTGTCGCTTTTCTCCGGGACTGGACAGGGCGCAGGCGTGTCTGTTCTGTCTCGGGCATATGCCAGGGCTGGTACATTCTCCTCCGAAAGGATGGGGGTGAACGGCAGAATCGTAAAAAACGTGAATTTATTCAGAATGTTTTTTACGATTCTTCTTTTTCTCAAGACATCATTCTACCTTTATGCCTGGCAGATAAATTCCTGCCAAGGTAACTTATGAAAGAAAAAAGAAGATTTGTAGCAGGAGCCGTGAATCACTGTTACCAGAAAACCATTAATGGAGAACTGATTTTTTACTCGGTAAGCGACTATCTGGTGTGTTTTACCCAGATTAGTGTAGCTTCCCGTAGGCATGCGGTGAGAGTACTATCGCAGGTGCTCATGCCCGATCACCTGCATGGAAGTGTTGTTGCAGATAAGAAATCAGAACTGGAGGCATTCGTGCAGGACTATACCAGTCACTTCGCGCGAGCACATAATATGGTTTGTCATCGAAACGAACCACTGTTCAGCCCCTTTGGGAGTGCGCCAAAAGTGGGAAGTAAAGATGTTCGCTCTAACTTGATTTATCTTGGGAATAATGGTCCGGAGAGAAAACTTTCCGCACGAGCAGAATGGTATAGATGGGCGTTCTTGCCTTATTCGCAGTGCCGGCATCCTTTCTCGGAAAAATTACGACTGGGACACGCCTCCCATGCCATGAGGCAGGCAATCCGTGAAGTTCAGGCGTTCAGAAAGGCGGAATTGCCCATGAACCACGCTGCTCTCCAGCGGCTTACTGCCAAATTATCTCCTGAACAGAAGAATCAACTTGCCGACTATATCATTTCGAAGTACCAATACATTGACTTTGACGCTGCAATCGCATATTTTGGAGACTATCAGACCATGCTGGATGCCATGCATGCAAGCAAGGGAACCGAATATGATATTCAAGAAGAGTTCGTGGGGTGGGACGACAAAGTGTATGGACAAATGTCCGGGCTGATTCAGGCGCATGTGTGCCGTGCCGATATCCACGACTTCCTGGCCTGGCCGGAGGACAAAAGGAGACAGTTGTTCCCATTTCTGAAAAACAACACAGACGCAACCTCCAGACAGGTGCTCAAGTTCCTGCGATGTATGCTCTAAGGCCGTGTTGCGTAACAACCTATAACACAGAAATTTAACGCAATGGACGGGGCCCGCTTGGGCGGCCGTCCTGCGTGCCAAATTACTCATATAGAATGAGTTGTGTAACACGCAAATTGGGGGTGGGAATGGATGGGAAGCCGGCTGGCTTTTATAGTAGGAAGTTCCGTGAATTTTTGTACCTTTGTAAGCCTAACGCTGAAACAATGAACACACACGTAGTTATTATGGCCGGAGGAATTGGCAGCAGGCTGTGGCCGCTGTCCACGCCGGATGTTCCCAAGCAGTTTATCGATGTGCTGGGGGTGGGACGTAGCCTGCTCCAGCTCACGGTGGACCGGTTTGCGCCTGTTTGCAAGCCGGATCATTTCTGGGTGGTGACAGGGGAGAAGTATGTCCCGCTGGTAAAGCAGCAGCTTCCGGACATTCCGGCAAGCCAGATCCTGGCAGAGCCGGAAGGACGTAATACCGCACCCTGCATCGCGTATGCTTCCTGGAAAATCCAGCAGCAGGACCCTGATGCCAATATTGTGGTCACCCCGGCCGATGCCCTCGTACTCAAAACCGAATCCTTCACGGAAACCATCACAAAAGCCCTGGAATTCACTGCCGAGCGGGACACCATTGTCACGGTAGGTATTGCACCCACCCGCCCGGAAACCGGCTATGGCTATATCCACGCTACGGAAGCGCTTCATGGTCAATTGGTTAAGGTGAGTGAATTCAAGGAGAAACCGGATCTGGATACCGCTATTCAGTATCTGGAGGACGGCCATTATTTCTGGAACGCCGGTATCTTTGTATGGAATGTGAAAACCATTGTGACTGAGCTCCGTGCCTACGCTCCGCAAATTGCCGCCGTTATGGATGAACTGAAACCGGCACTCTTCACTTCCAGGGAGCAGGAGGAACTCCGCCGGCTGTTCCCCACCTGCGAGAAAATCTCCATCGACTATGCCGTTATGGAAAAGAGTCCGCGCATCTATGTGATTGCGGAGGACCTGGCCTGGAGCGACCTGGGCAGCTGGGGCAGCATCATGACCCATCTGCAGCCGGACGAGGACGGAAATACAGTCATCGGACCGGATGTCCGCCTGTTTGACTGCCGCAACTGCTTTGTGCACACGGCAGGGGAGAAGACCGTTGTGGTAGAAGGCCTTGACGGATACATTGTTGCGCAGTCCAAAGACCGTTTGCTGGTGTGCCGCCTTTCTCAGGAACAGCACATCAAAGAATACTCCGCATAGAAATTTTTGAAAAAAAGTATTGCGGATTCCAAAAAAGTTACTACCTTTGCAATCCCGTTTACGGGAAATCGCAAAACAGGAGACTCGTTAGCTCAGTTGGTAGAGCACAACACTTTTAATGTTGGGGTCTCGGGTTCGAGCCCCGAACGGGTCACAAAAGACAAAACACCAGTCTGAATGCGCTCTTAGCTCAGCTGGTAGAGCAGCTGACTCTTAATCAGCGGGTCTAGGGTTCGAGTCCCTAAGAGCGCACCAAAAAGGCGTCCATGCGGGCGTCTTTTTTGTTGCACCTGTGCCGGAAAATTCATATCTTTGTATGTATGCTCAAGATTCTGAAGGCGTCGGCAGGTTCCGGCAAAACATACAACCTGGCCAGGGAATACATCCGGCTCATTCTGCAGGGTGAGAAGCCGGATGCGTATCGGCACGTGCTGGCGGTAACCTTTACCAACAAGGCCACGGACGAGATGAAGCGTCGCATCCTCAAGGAACTCTATGTGCTGGCCAGTAATCCGGAGGAGTCTCCCTACCTGGACTATTTTGTGCAGGAACTCAAGCTGGACAATGCCAGCCTGCAAAAGCGTGCGCAGCAGCAGCTCACGGGCATTCTGCATGACTATTCCGCATTCGCAGTTTCCACCATCGACCGTTTTTTCCAGCAAACCCTGCGCGCCTTTTCCCGGGAGATTGGCCAGTTCTCCACCTACCAGGTGCAGCTGGACCGGGATGCGCTGGTGCAGGAAGGGGTGGACCGCGTGCTGGACAGTCTTTCAGAAAGTGACCACACCCTGCTGGAATGGCTCACCCGCAGCGTTCAGGAGGACCTGGAGCAGCGGGGCCGATTTTCGCTGGAGGGCCGGTTGGAAGACGTCGCAAAAAGCCTGCAAAGCCTTCCGGAAGGGGAGGGGAACTTCCCGCGGGAGAAACTGGAAGCACTTCGCACTACCTGCCGGGAGGTGATATCGGCCTTCCGGAAACAGCTCTCAGGGGCTGCTCAGGCCTGCCTGGATGTGCTGCAGCAGGCAGCTGTTCCGCCGGAAGAAAGCAACCGGGGCTTCCTGAAAGCCCTGTACAATTATCTGGACCCCAAGGCGCCCGTGAAAAAGCCCACGGACAGTTTTCTTGCCAAGGCCCCGGACCCGGAACTGTGGTTTGCCAAAAGCAAACAGGCCCTGCGACAACGGGTGGAGGGGGCGCTGGATGCTCCGCTACAGGCGTTCATGGCCTGCTGGGGCCAGCCGTATAGGGTTTTTGTCACGGCGCAAACCCTGTTGGACCAGCTCTATGGCCTGGGCGTCATCCGCGAACTTCGCACTGCGCTCACGGATATCCAGAAAGAGAAAAACGTGCTGTCCATTGACGACAGCAACACCATCCTCCGGGGAATCATCGACGGAACGGACACTCCGTTTGTCTATGAGAAACTGGGTGTGCGGTACGAGGACTTTCTCCTGGACGAATTCCAAGACACGGCGGATATCCAGTGGGAAAACTTCCGGCCGCTTCTGCACAACAGCAATAGCAGCGGGTATGATTCGCTGGTGGTGGGTGATGTAAAACAGAGCATCTACCGCTGGCGTGGCGGCGACTGGACGCTCCTGGGCCACCGCCTGGAGCAGGAGTTTGCGCAGGTGCAAACGGCCCATCTGGACAAAAACTTCCGCACCTGCAAAACCATCGTCACCTTCAACAACGATTTTTTCGCCTATGCGGCGGAGCAACTGGGCGTGCAGGATTTGTATGCCGATGTCGCCCAGCAGCCCTGTTTCCGCGATCCGGCGCCCGGCTCGGTGGAGGTGCGCTTTGTGGAAGACCAGATGGAGGAAATCCTGCAAACGCTCCGGCAGGTCAGGGACCGCGGTGGGGAGTGGGAAGATATTGCCATCCTGGTGCGCGGAAACGCGGAAGGCGCTGCTGTAGCGGCCCTCCTGCTGGAAAACGGCATTCCGGTAGTCTCGGACGATTCTCTCTACGTAAAAACCTCTGTTACCGTACGCCGGCTGGTGTCGCAGCTCTCCCTCCTGGATGCCCCCGTGGAGACGGAGCGTCCCACCGTGGCCGGCTATCTGGCCCGGTCCATGGATGTGCAAATCCCTCAACATTACCATTCGCTGCCGGATTTGGCGGAGGGCCTGCTGCGGGACTTGCAGGCATCGGCCCCGGAAACTTTTGCGGCGGAAATTCCTTATATCCAGTCGTTTATGGATTACCTGCAGGACTGGACGACCACCGGCGGCAACAACCTGAACGCCTTCCTGCGCAGCTGGGAGGAGGCCAACCCCAAGATTGCATCGCCCCAAAGCGGCCATTCCGTGCGGGTCATGACCATCCACAAGTCCAAGGGCCTGGAATTCCCCTTTGTGATAGTGCCTTTCGCAGAAAAAGTGACGCTTTACAAAGCCTCCGCCTATTGGTGTAAACCGGCGGTGGAAGGCACGGCGCTGGCCAGGGACGCAGATGGCGTTTACCGGGTAAAACTGGATGAGAGCGCTGCCGATTCCCTCTTCAGCGCGGACTATGAGCGGGAACGCCGGCTGGAAGCCATCGACAATATCAATGTGTTTTACGTGGCGCTCACGCGTGCCAAATACGGCCTCAAGGTGATTGCCGCCCCGCCGCCGCAAAAATCCAGCGGCTGGAAGACTATGTCGCAACTGCTGTACAGTTTTGTGGGCGCCAGTACGTTTGAGGCGGGGGTGCCTTATCCGCTGGGCTCGCTCAAGCGGGAGGTGGAAGGCGCCGGGCTGCTCCGCATGGACTATCCGTCATATCCGGCCAACAGCGGTAAACGCTTGAAAGTGAGCCCGGAAGCGGCAGATTATTTTGGGGCCGACGGCAGCACGGGTATGGAGGCCAGCCGTCGTATCCGCGGCAATGTCCTGCACGGCATCCTGGCCCGGATGGACGTTGCGGAAGACCTCCCGTCGGCCGTCGCGGCGGCCGTACAGGTCGGTGAATTGCCGGCGCGTGAACAAGAAGCTGCGTTTGCCTTTCTGCAGGAGCGGCTGCGCAGCGTGGAAGATAAAAATTGGTTTGCTCCGGGAAACCGCGTCTGGCGGGAGGCGGCCATCCTGGGGCCGGACGGCAGGGAATACCGCCCGGACCGCGTCGTGCGCAAGGCGGATGGCTCGGTGGAAGTCATCGACTATAAGTTTGGTGTACAGAAAGAGAGTTACGTCCGGCAAGTACAGCGCTATATGCATCTGTACAAGAAGATAGGTTACGAAAAAGTTAGCGGATACCTTTGGTATTTAGACGATAATTTCACTATCTTTGTATCCGGTTAATTAGAGAATGTGCGTCTATGGAAGCAAGTGAAAACACCATAAAACTTTATTACAATACAGAAGTGGAGAAATTGCAAATGCCGGAATACGGCCGCAATGTACTCCACATGGTAGAACAATTGAAGGAAATCCCGGATCGTGCCAAGCGCACGGAGCAGGCCCAGGCCGTGGTCAAGGTCATGGAAAGCTTGAATCCGCAGGTGCATCAGCAGGATAATTTCGCCCAGAAACTCTGGGACCATCTGTTTATCATCGCCGGGTATGATCTGGATGTAGATGCGCCTTTTCCCAAACCGCTTCCGGAAGTGGTGAACAGCCGCCCGGATCCCATCCCCCTGAACACCAAGCCCATCCGTGCCCGTCATTACGGTCGCAATATCGAAAGCATTCTGCACTTGATTGCCAGCGAACCGGAAGGGGAGGTAAAGACCGCCATGATCCGCTCCCTGGCCATCTACATGCGCCAGCAGTACCTTATCTGGAACAAAGACACCGTGGCCGATGAAACCATCTTCCAGGATATTGAGCGCCTCTCCGGCGGCAGGGTGAAAGTCCCCGAAGGACTGGAACTTACCAAAATATCGGCCGATGCCTCTTTCAGCAGGCCGGGCATGAACCTGGGTTTCCAGGCAAACAAGGGTGGCAAGTTCAACCGGAACTTCCGTGGAAAAAACAAGAAAAAATGAATCCCGTCACCAAATACTGGAACAGCCTTTCCGAGCGCAAGCAAACAGGTATCCGCTATGCGGGTATCTTTCTTGTTCTCATTCTTACCCTCACGGTCGCTGTGTCGGTGATTTCGTATCTGCTCACCTGGAAACAGGACCAGAGCGCCCTGTTTGCTGCAGAACCGGATATTCAGAATGCGGCGGCATCATCCGGTCTTTCCCTGGGACATTTTCTGGTCACGGAGAGCTTCGGCCTGGCTGCGTTCTGCATCCTCGCTTTCCTCTTGGCATGGTGTGTCAAGCTGCTGTGGAAAGAGAGCCCTATCCGGCTCAAGAAGTGGTTCTACGGCTGCCTGTCCCTGAGTTTCATCCTTTCCTGGATCCTTGCCATGGTGGGCATGCTCACCCAGTGGGAATACGCCTTTATCGGCGGCCTGGGAGGGCGTGCCGGTGCGGCCGTCACGCATTTCCTGGTCGCTAAATTGGGAGAAATCATTACCTCAGTGCTCCTGCTTGCCCTGCTGGCATTCTGGTTCTATTGCATGAGCGCCCGTTTTGCAGCTCTCCTTATGGGAAAACAGCCCGCCACCGGAGATGGAGAGGAACCGGCCGCAGGGGAGCCGGCAACCAGCCCCGTGGTGGATACGGCATCCTTTGTTTCCAGTGATACCACAGAGGCCGGCGAAGTGAAGGAGAAGAAAAAACCCAGAAGCCTGTTCACGCGTCGGACTAAGGTGGAAAAGAATCCGGAGAAAGACGCGAAAGAGGATCTTCCCGTAGAGGAAACTGTTCCTCAGACTGAACAGGCGGAAGGAGATCCCGGCCTTAATGTGGTTACGGACGATACCCTGGAGCAGGAGGTGAAAGAACCGCTCAAACCTATTGACAACCGTCTGGATCCGCCGGATGGCCTGCCCAAGTTCCGGACGCCCAAGCTGGACATCCTGGGAGATTATACCAGTGCCCGTCATGAGGTGTCTCAGGACGAACTCAGCCGTAACAACAACAAGATTCGCGCAACCTTGGCCAGCTACAAAATCCAGGTCCGCGACGTTACAGCGGTTGTGGGACCCACCGTAACCCTTTACAAGGTGTATCCTGCCCCGGGCGTGAAGATTTCGGCCATTAAGCAGCTGCAGGAAGATATCGGTATTTCCCTCAATGCCAAGGGGGTGCGTATTACCACGCTGTCAGATTCCGTGGGTATTGAGGTGGCCAATGATAAAGCCTCTATCGTGCCGCTGAAGGCTCTCCTGAACGACGCCGCTTTCCGCGAAAGCAAGGCTGAACTGCCGGTCGCCATCGGCTATACCATCTCCCAACAGGTCAAGGTATTCGATTTGGCAGATGCTCCGCACCTGTTGGTCGCCGGTGCCACCAAGCAAGGTAAGTCCGTGGGACTGAATGTGATAGTGGCCTCGCTGCTGTATTCCAAGCACCCCTCGGAACTCAAATTTGTGTTTGTGGACCCCAAGATGGTGGAATTCTCCTCTTACGGACACTTGCTGCACCATTATCTGGCTGTCTTGCCCAATGCTGCCAGCGAGCAGGAGGAAGCGGACAAAGCCATCGTCAAAAATGCCAAGGACGCTGCCGCCATCCTCAACTCCCTGTGCGTGGAAATGGATGCCCGCTATGAGCTGCTGTCCAAGGCCTATGTGAACAATATCAAACTGTACAACAGCAAGTGGAAAGACCATCATCTACGTGCCGATGAAGGCCACCATTTCCTGCCGTACATTGTGGTGATTATCGATGAGTACGCGGACCTCACCATGGCCGGTGGCGGTACGCCGGAAGCCAAGGCCCAGGCCCGCATGATTACCACCTCCGTTATCCGTCTGGCCCAGAAGGGCCGTGCGGCCGGTCTGCACTGCATCCTGGCCACTCAGCGTCCTACGGTGGATGTAATCACCGGTCTTATCAAGGCCAACTTCCCCATGCGTATCGCTTTCCGCGTTACCTCCCGTATAGACTCTTCCACCATCCTGGACCAGCCCGGCGCAGATAAACTGATTGGTCGCGGCGATATGCTTCTGTACACCGGTATCGACATGGAACGCGTACAGTGCGCTTTTATCGGCAACGACGAAATAGTGGACCTGACCAACGCCATTGCAGAGCAAACCGGTTATCAGAAGAGCTACAATACACCGTATTACCTGCCGGAGCCTCCTGCACCGGAGGGTGAGGAAGGCGGCGGTGGCATGGTGGACATGAACAAGCTGGATGACCGTTTTGAAGAGGCTGCCCGCACCGTTGTGCTCAACCAACGGGGCTCCACCTCGGACCTGCAGCGTAAGCTTGGCATGGGTTATGCAAAAGCAGGACGTGTGATGGACCAACTGGAAGCCGCCGGCATTGTGGGCCCGCAGAATGGCTCCAAGCCGCGTGAGGTTCTGGTGAAAGACCTGGCAGAGCTGGACGAGGTCCTGCAGCACTTCATGAATCCGGAAGAATGAAAAGACTGATTAGCCTGATGGTTTGTGGAATATGCTGCCTTGGCGCCTGGGCGCAGGGTAGCATTCCTTTATTGGATAAGGTGCAAGGGCACCGGGTCACGTTTCATTATACTTATTCGTTGTCCCGGAACGGGGGGGATTTCAGCCCTGTTACGGACGGCGACGTTACCCTGGAAGGGAATGCCTATATCCTGGAAGGTCTGGGACTGGAGGTAATCAGCAATGGCAGCACCCGCTGGTCCGTGGACCGGGATGCCAGGGAACTGGTGATAGAAACCGTTGAGAAAGAGGACCTTTTTACCAATCCGGCCCTGTTTGTGAGCTCCTACAAGGAGTATATGGAGAAAATACAGGTGAATGCTTCCGGGACCGCATACCTGGATGTGACGCTCACGCTGGATACAGATACCCGGGCGCGTTTTCTCCTGGCGGACATCGCGTTCAAGGAGCCTGAAGGAAAAAGCGATTTCTCGCTGGACGAAAAATCGCTTCCCGGGGATTATGTGATAACGGACCTGCGTTAACTACTCTTTCACGCAGCGTACACTGAGGGCGAGGGATTGTTGGCTTCCCTTGCCTTTTTTGATATCCGGATCTTCGCAGTAAATGTAGCGATAAACGCCCAGGTTTTGCTCACCATCGTTGAGGGTGTCGCTGGTCCACCAGGCGGCGTACTCTTTGTAGCCGCGGGCCTGTGTGGAGGTGGCCAGGTCCATATAGCCTACGGGGATGGCATTGAAGAGGGTTGCGTTGGTGATATCTACATCCGGCCAGTAAGGCCACATCTCTACGTCCAGAAAACGGGCTTTTACCATGAGGTCACCGGCCTCATTGCCAAGGTCTTCATCGAATTCCGCTGCGGTGGGGAGGCGCCAGCCGTCCGGGCAGATGGCCTGGGCTTCCTCCCAGGAGTAATATTGCCCAAAAAGGTCCTCCACTACGTCGCAGTCTTGGTAGGCGCGACCGACAAGTTCCTGCGTATAAAGGTTTTGGCACATCCAGGTGTGCTTGCCGATGGTGGCGGTGAACATCTCCTGCTCGTAGTCGTCAAAGGCAATCACCTCCGTCGTCCCTTCCATGCCGTCTAAGGCCGTGTACGGGTCGATGGCCTGGAAGGTGACGCTGGCCGTTGCATTGTAGTATTTGCCGTTTAGGGCGAACACGTTTGCCGTAACGGTATAGGTGCCCTGCTTTTCCGGCGTGAAGTAGAAAGGGGGATTGCTTTTATCGACGTCACGCGTGGTGGTGTCCCGCTGGAGGCCCGTCACCTGCCAATAGACGCCCATTGTTCCGGGGTCCGTATTGTCGGAGACGTACATGTCGTCAATATAGACACGGAATTCCTGCTCCTCTCCATACTCTACAAACTGGGGCTGCGCACTCATCCAGAGCCCTCCCAGGGAAGGGGTGGTTACGGTAGTGGTATTCTTTTTACATCCGCTGCCAAGAACGGCGGCAAAGGCCAGTGCGCATACGGCTATTTTGATTTTCATAGGCTTGTCTTGTCTTAACCTGCAAATATCGGTATTTTTTTGTATTTTTGTGCAAAATACTTGCCAAAGAATGCGAAAACTCCTGCCCGTCTTTCTGCTGTGTGCCTTGATGGCCTGCGCGCCTTCGCGGGGCCGATATGTCCAAATCCAGGGCTTCGCCCAGGGCGGCACGTACACGGTTAAACTGAATATGAAGGGCGTAGGGGAGAAGGTGGAAACCATCCGGGACAGCATAGACGCGTTGCTTTTGCAGATAGACACCACGCTGTCTGGTTATAACAAAAGGTCCATGCTTTCCCGCTTCAATGCAGGGGAGGCAGTTCCCGCTACACCGCTGTTTCTGGATATGTACCGCTGTGCTTATCAGTATTGGGAACGTTCCGGCGGGCTGGTGGACTGCGCTGCCGGGCCCTTGTTCAATGCCTGGGGCTTCGGTTTCCGGGAACAGCAGTTCCCCTCCGCGGAAGAAATCCGTTCCTTGCAGGAGCTTTGCGGCATGCGGCTGCTGCCCCCGGAACTTCCAGTGGAGGACGGCCTGGTGAATCCGGCGACTATCGGCCATCCGCAGCTCAACTACAACGCCATTGCCCAGGGCTACAGCTGCGATGTCATCGCCCGTTACCTCTATAGCCTGGGCGTCAGGGACATGCTGGTGGACATTGGCGAAATCTGGTGCGACGGCCTCAATCCCGCCGGAAAGCCCTGGTCCGTTGGGGTGGACAGGCCCGTGGACCAGCCGGAGGTGCCGTCGGAGGAGCTGGACGGCATTTGGAGCTCGGAGGGAAAGCCCTGTAGCATAGTTACTTCCGGAAATTATAGAAAGTTCTACATTAAGGACGGACACAAGTTCGCCCACACCGTGAATCCGCTCACCGGCTATCCGGTTACGCACAACCTGCTCAGCGCCACGGTGGTGTCCTCGGCCAGCGCCGCAGAAGCGGATGCCGTGGCCACCTGGTGCATGGTGGCCGGCCTGGAAGCCGCCCGGCAACTTATCCTGGACAGTCCCGCGCTGGAAGGCTACCTCATCACCGCCACCGCAGACGGTGGTATGGCCGAATGGGCCAGCCCTGGGTTTACATTGAAGCAATAATTTCCAGAACCCGGACCAGCAGGCGGCACAGGCCGTCTGTTGCTGTTATCAGCAGGGCGGGGGACCAGCCCAGCGCCCCCAGGACCACCGTAGTGACGGCTGTGGTCATAAGCGCCGTGGTGAGAGGAAGGGCCAATAAGTTAGTGAGGAGGAAGTATCTGGGAAAGCTGTGGAAGCGCAGCCAGGCCAGGGGACCGGTGAACAGCTGGCAGCTGATGCTAAGGGCGGCCATGGACCAAATCTTACGCATGGGGTCCCAGGAAACAGACGCCGGATACCACGCGTCCAGCACCGGATACAGCAGGAAAATCCCCGCCATGGCCAGATAACTGAGCTGGAAACCCACCTCGCGGATGGCCCCCGGTTCCAGGACCAGTTGAACCATGAGCGCCAGGCAAAGCACCCGCACGGCCTTCCTGGGCCTTCCCAGGAGCCGCAGCGTCTCGTTGATGACAATGAAGAGAAAAGCCCGGACGATGGACGCGCCCGCTCCCGTCATCAGCGTAAAAAAGCCCGCCCCCAGTACAATGAGCCCAAAGCGGATGCGCCGCGCGTCAGGGGTGTGTCCCAGCACCCGGGTCAGTTTGTCGAAAATCAGGTAAATAATGCCGATATGGAGGCCCGAGAGCGCCAGCACATGCGACGCGCCGCTGGCCCTAAACGCCGCCACTGTCTCCCGCGAAAGGCCGCTGCGGTCGCCGGTGAGAAGGGCCTTGAGCAGCGTTGGCGTCCCCGGATCCCGGAAGGGAAGCGTGTCGATGAGCGCCCGGAGCTTGCCTACGGCCCCATCGGCCCAATCCTGCACCCGCAGCTGCACTCCCACGCCCGGCTGCAGGGCATTCCAGGCGCAGAAAATGCCCAACAGGAGGAAGGTGAGTACCAGGAGCCACAGGCTTTGTGCGCCGGGCAGGCGTATGAGTTTTTCCCGCAAAAAACAGGGGAGGACGATGAGAAAAAGGAGGACGCATGGGAGCATGAAACCGCTGCCGGAGAGCATGGTCCCCGCTATGACGCCTGCCGTGAATGAGACAGACAGCGTTTCTATGCCTCTCGCCTCAACCATACATGCAAAAATACCAAATATATTTTGTATATTTGCAAAGATATACCGAACAATATTTAAATAAGCCATAATTTATGATTATTCTCGTTATCAACTGCGGCAGCTCTTCCATCAAGTACCAGCTTCTGGACATGAAGAGCGACGACGTTTTCGATGTTATCGCCAAGGGTATCTGCGAAAAAATCGGCCTTCCTGCCGGTATTCTCCAGTACGCGCCCACCAAGGGTGAAAAACAGGTCAAGGATGTTCCCATCCCGGACCACAAAGTGGGCATGCAGCTCATCCTTGCGGCCCTTACAGACAAGGAGACTGGCGTGCTCAAGTCCCTGGAGGACATTGAGGCCGTGGGGCACCGCATCGTGCAGGGCGGAGACTTCTTCAGCGGTTCCGTTTTGGTAAACGACGACGTCATTGATAAGATTACCTTCTGCGCAGACTTTGCTCCGCTGCACAACCCGGCCCACCTGCTGGGCATCCGCGCCATGCAGGAGGTGCTCCCTTCTGTTCCGCAGGTGGTCACCTTCGACACCGCCTTCCACCAGACCATGCCGGCTTACGCCTACATGTATGGTCTCCCGTACGAATACTATGAAAAATACCGCGTACGCCGCTACGGTGCGCACGGCACCTCCCACCAGTTTGTGGCCGGTGTGGGCGCCAAGCTCGCGGGCCTGGATATCAACAATTCCAAAATCATCACCTGCCACCTGGGCGCCGGCAGCTCCATCTGCGCCATCCAGAACGGCAAGTGCGTGGACACTTCCATGGGCTTCACCCCGCTGGAAGGCATGATTATGGGCACCCGTGTGGGTAATATCGACGCCAATGCCGTCCTGTACCTAGAGAAGAAACTGGGTGTGGATCCCGACGAAATGACCACCATCCTCAACCGCAAATCCGGCTTCCTGGGCGTTTCCACCAAAACCTCGGATGCCCGTGAACTGGATGAACTCGCCAACGGCGGAGATCCCAAAGCCAAGCTGGTGTTCAAGAAATACACCTACGACATCATCAAGAACATCGGCTCCTATGTAGCCGCCATGAACGGGGTGGACCTCATCATCTTCACCGGCGGTATCGGTGAGCACAACAGCCGCCTGCGCCGCCGTGTGCTGGAGAACTTTTCCTACCTGGGCCTCAAGGTGGACTATGAAGCCAACGTGGCCTTCGGCGAGGATGCCATCATCAGCACGGAAGATTCCAAGGTAAAAGCCGCCCTCATCTGCACCAACGAGGAACTGGTGATTGCCCGTGATACCATGCATTTAGTCTTAGAAAACCAAGAATAATCATGATTACCAATTTCAACGATTTGTTTGCCGAACTTAAGGCAAAAGGGATTTGCAAACGGATGGTAGCCGCGTGGGGCGTGGATTCCCACACCATCGAGGCCGCTTCGCTGGCCAGCGACAAGGGTTTCGTGAAAGTGACCCTGGTGGGCGATGCCGACATGATCGCGGAGGTTTGCAATGCCGCCAAAATCAATATCGACAAGTTTGCCATCGTGGACATCAAGGACGAGCTTAAAGCGGTTGCAGAGGCCGTCCGCATGGTACACGACGGTGAGGGCGATGTCCTCATGAAGGGCCTTTGCTCCACGGACAAGTTCCTCCGCGCCATCCTGAACAAGGAATGCGGCCTGCTGCCCGCCAAGGGCCTTCTGAGCCACGTGGGCGTGATTGAGAACCCCAATTACCACAAGCTCATCTTCATTACCGATATGGCCGTTATCCCGGCTCCGGACTTCCGCCAGAAGGTGAAGATGGCCGGCTTTGTCACCGGCGTTGCCCGCAGTTTCGGCATTGTTCAGCCCAAGATTGCCTTCATCGCCGCTTCCGAGCAAATGCTGGACAGCATGCCCGCCTGCGTGGAGGGTGCCATGCTGGCCAAGATGTGCGACCGTGGCCAAATCAAGGCCATTGGCGACGGCCCGCTGGCCCTGGATGTGGCTATCGACCAGGAATCCGTGGAAATCAAAAAGCTCAAGAGCCCCGTTGCCGGTGACGCAGACTGCCTGCTGTTCCCCAACATCGAGAGCGCCAATGTGTTCTGGAAAACCAACTCCAAACTGGCCAAGGACGTCCGTCAGGCCGGCTTCCTGGTAGGTACCAAGGTCCCTTGTATCCTGGCCTCCCGCGCAGACTCCGTAGACGTAAAATTAAATTCGATTGCATCTGCAGTCATGTCAGTTAAATAATTATGAGAAAATTTATTGTAGCAGGGAACTGGAAAATGAATACCACCGTTCCCGAAGGTGTAGAACTTGCAAAAGCGGTTGTAGAGAAGGCCAAAGACCTGCCCGCTAACGTAGAACTGGTAGTGGCTCCCCCGTTCACCCATCTGGCCTGCGTGGCGGATGTCCTGAAGGGTTCCAAGGTAAAACTCAGCGCCCAGAACTGCGCAGACCATGAGAAAGGTGCATACACCGGCGAAGTGGCTGTGAACATGCTCACTTCCATCGGCTGCGAATATACCATCCTGGGTCACAGCGAGCGTCGCCAGTATTACGGTGAGACGGACGAGAAGCTGGTGGTGAAAACCCAGCTGGCCCTGGCCGCCGGTCTTAAGGTGATTCTGTGCGTGGGTGAAAACCTGGACGAGCGCGAGGCCGGCAAGCACTTTGAGGTGGTTACCGCCCAGACCAAGAACGTCCTGTACAACTTCACCGCAGAGGACATGAAGAACGTGGTCATTGCCTATGAGCCTGTTTGGGCCATCGGCACCGGCAAAACCGCTACCGCCGCCCAGGCAGAGGAAATCCACGCCTGCATCCGTAACGTCATCGAGGCCAAGTTCGGTGCCCAGGTGGCCGACGACATGACCATCCTGTACGGTGGCTCCTGCAAGCCTTCCAACGCCAAGGAACTCTTCGCAGAGAAGGACATCGACGGTGGCCTCATCGGCGGTGCCGCCCTCAAGGCGGACGACTTCCTGGGAATCGCTACCAGTTTCTAAGCCGTCATTCCAGACCTCTCATAGAAGCGTCATTCCTGACCCGATCGGGAACCTCTCTCCAACGCACAGCCTCCGGGTTGTGCGTTTTTCCTTGTATTGGAGCATTTTTCGCCATTCTCGAAAACCACTGTGGGCCCCTCAGCCGCGATTGCAGCTGAAGGGTGCTCTGTAGCGGTTTTTTTGCAATCGCGGCAAAGAAATGGGGCAAAATGGTGGAAATCCTTGCCGCGATTGCACCTGAAAACATCTCTGGGGGCGTTTTTTTGCAATCGCGGCCGTCTTGACTGAGCTGCCCGAAGGGATACCCTCCAGGGGGCTTGTGCACCCCCGCACAAGGGTAGGGGGAGGGGCCCGTTGGATACAAGTTCCCGCGCAAGCGGGGACGCAGGAGACAATGGGAGGGGCCGGAGGGAGCGAAGCGACCGAAGTCCCCCGGAAGTGCCTTCCCTTCCACCGTTGGCTCAATAATTTGTTTTATCCCATCGTCCTCATTTCGGGCCGATTTTGAGGACGAGGAGAGCAAAATGAACCTCTCGTCCTTAAAAAGAGGCATTTTCATGGACGAGACAGGAAGAAGGCGGCGGGGATCCCTTCTACCTCGATTGCCGTTTGACGGTTTCTTGGGGATAATATTTTGTGAATCAAAATTTTGTTTGTATCTTTGCGGGCTTTTAAAAGCGAGCTATCGCTTTTGGTGCAATGGGGTGCGTGAAAATCGCACTGAGTAACACATTTTAAACTTTACAGAACAATGAAGCATTTTACGCTGAATGGCGAAATCCGCCAGAAGGGCAACAAGGCCGTCCTTAAGGCCTACCGTGCTCAGGGCCTGGTCCCTTGCAACCTCTATGGTGCCGGTATGGACAACATCCTTTTCACTGTCAATGAGAAAGAGCTGAAGGGTCTTACCCACACGCCCGCTTCTTATATCGTGGACCTGGTGCTGGGTGGCAAAACCTACACCGCCGTGGCTCACGAGTATCAGTGGCACCCGGTAGAGGACAACTGCCTGCACGTGGATTTCCTCGCCGTCAATGAAACCAAGCCCATCGTCATTGCTGTTCCGCTGAACATCACCGGTCACCCCAAGGGTGTACAGGCTGGTGGTAAGTTCACCCAGAGCGCCCGCAGCCTGAAGGTTTGCGCCCTGATGAAGGACCTCCCGGATCAGCTGGATATCGATGTTACTCCGCTGGAGCTGGACAAGAGAATGGTGGCTGGTGACCTCAAGTTCGAGGGCCTGCAGATTGTCTCCGACAAGAACACCATCATCTGCTCCGTGAAGACCACCCGTGCCATGCAGCAGGCCGCTTTGGAAGCTGCTAAGGCCGCTCAGTAAAAATGGAGTATCTTGTTGTAGGGCTTGGGAACATTGGCGCAGAATACGCCAATACCCGGCACAACATGGGATTTATGGTATTGGATGCCTGGGCTCAGGCATCCAATGTCCTTTTCAAGACCGACCGTTACGGGGACGTGGCGGAGGTTTCCTTCAAAGGGCGCTGGTTCGTGCTCCTGAAACCCAACACCTACATGAACCTGAGCGGCAACGCGGTCCGCTACTGGATGCAAAAGCTCCATCTGCCCCTGGAAAACCTGATTGTTATCTCCGACGATATCAACCTTCCGTTCGGAACACTCCGCATGCGCGCCAATGGTTCTTCCGGCGGGCACAACGGATTGCAGGACATTACGGATAAGTTGGAAAGCGACCAGTGGGCCCGTATCCGGGTGGGAATCGGCAACGAATTCTCCCGGGGCCGGCAGGTGGATTATGTGTTGGGGCCCCTTTCCGAAGAAGAAAAGGCGGAGGTGCCGCAACTGGCTGCTCGAATCATCCAGGGAATCAAGGACGTTTCTACTATTGGGATAGGGCGTGCGATGAATACCCTGAACACGCGTCCCAAAGCGGAAAAGAAAGAAAACGTTGCAGATTCTTGAAATTTTCTGCAACGTTTTCTTTTTTTCTGCATCTATATAGTAGGTTTAGGTTTTAGTACACGTCAAAAAAACCGGTTCCAAGGCATGTGCCAAAGACCGGTTTTTTTGTTTATTTGGCCCTTGGATGGTGCTCCAGCACCATTCTGTGCCAGGTTGAGGTGTCAATATGCGTGTAGATTTCCGTGGTGAGGATGCTCTCGTGTCCCAGCATTTCCTGGACAATGCGTAAATCGGCCCCGTTCTCAATGAGGTGCGTCGCAAACGAATGCCGGAAGGTATGGGGCGATATTTCCTTCCGGATGCCGGCTACCATGGCCTGCTCCTTTACCAGATTGAACAGGGACACGCGGCTGAGCGGTTTGCCAAAGCGGTTGAGGAAAAGGATATCCTCGCAGGCCGCCGTTGCCGGATCCGGGCGCTCCGGGAGGTAGGCCAGAATGGCATCGGCCGCCATTTCTCCCAGCGGTACCAGGCGTTGTTTGTTTCCCTTGCCGATAACGTCCACAAAACCCTCCTTCAGATGTACGTGAGAGATGCGGAGGCAGGCGCATTCGCTCACGCGAAGGCCGCAGCCGTACAGCACTTCCAGGATGGCCCGGTTGCGCTTGCCGTACGGGGCGCCCAGGTCCACCGATTCCAGAATGGCGCTTACTTCCTCTACGCTGAGCACCTCCGGCAGGTATTTCCCCAGTTTGGGCGCGTCAATGCGGTCGCAGGGGTTGTCCTTTACTTCGCCTTCTTCTACGCACCAGCCAAAGAAACTGCGCAGGGCGCTCACCAGGCGGGCTGTACTGCGTTTGGACAGGCCTTCCGCCGTCACTTTCCCCAGGTACTGCTGGATGTCCTCCGTCCTCACCACGCGGGGCTCCACCTCGCAAAACGCCAGAAACCCCTCCACGTCATGACAATAGGATGCCACCGTGTTGGGTGACATCCTACGTTCTAACCTGAGGTAATTTCTGTAATCCTGTAGTATCATGAGATACACTCGCTTCGCTCGGTATGACAAAATGAGCTTCGCTCGGTATGAGAGGGACTACAACGTCCCGTACTTCTTACCGTAGAGGAGCATCTGGCCCAGATAGTCGTCCGTGTAAACGGGAACGTAATCCGTGATGGTACCGTCCTCGGCATAGACCGGCTGGATTTCCGGGTTCACAAAACCGCCGTAAGGCTTGAGGTTGAGGGCCTCGTAACGGGCCTTCACCTCCTTGTGCAGTTCCGGGTCGATATGGACGGCATAGGTCTCGATGAGCGCCTTGCCGGCCTCATAGTCGCCTTCGCTCTTGATGCGCTGGATCTCCGCCAGCAGTTCTGCAAAGAGGGCGCGCAGCTTCACATAGTCCTTGACGATAAAGTACGTCTTCCCGTTTTTGACCTTCTTGACAATCACCTTGTCCTTGGCGCCCTTTTCATAGCACCATTCGGCCACGAGCTTGCGGTTTTGCATGTGCGCCTCCGTGTTGGGGCGGCCCAGCTCCACGCGGGTGAACTGCACCATGAGGCCGTTGCGGATGTAATTGGCATATTCTGCCTTGTAGGCCTCCGGATCCGGCATAATGCCCAGTTCCACCATCTTGGGATCCGCCGTATAATACAGGCCGAAGAGGTCTGCGCGGGCTTCTTCCAGGGCCGATGCATATTCGCCCATGGCGGTGGAACTGACGCCCGGGAGCAACTGACCGGAAGCGTGGCCCAGGCACTCGTGCAGGTCCGTATGGATTTCGTCCGCAATGGTGCCCCATTTCCTGGCCAGCTCAATCTCCTTTTTATTGTACGCGAATTCCGTCAGGGTGCTGGTGGGCAGTTCCTGCGCGGCATAATCGTACGTATGGGTGATATTGGCGATGGTGACGCTCTTGGAGCCGTGCTCCTTGCGAATCCAGTCTGCGTTGGGGAGGTTGATGCCGATGGGCGTGGAGGGGTAGCTGTCTCCGGCGAGGCACACGGCGTTGATCACCTTGGCGCTGACGCCCTTGACCGTGGCTTTCTTGAAACGCGGGTCCACCGGAGAGTTGTCTTCGAACCACTGGGCGTTGGCGCTCAGGATTTCCGTGCGCTTGGAAGCCTCGAAGTCCTTGATATTCACGTAGCCTTCCCAGGAAGCCTTGCGGCCCAGCGGGTCATTGTAGTCCTCGATGAAGCCGTTGATAAAGTCCACCGTGCCGATGGTATCCTTCACCCATTCAATGTTGAACTGGTCCCATTTGCGAAGGTCACCGGTCTTGTAATAGTCCATGAGAATGCCCAGTGCGCGCTTCTGGATGTCGTTTTCCGCCACTTCACGGGCTTTGGCCAGTTCTTCGCAGATTTTCTCCAGGGCAGGGGAGTACAGGCCGCCAATTTTCCAGGGCATTTCCGTCACCTTGCCATCCGGGTCTTTGACCACTTTGGTGTTGAGGCCCCAGGAAACGGGTTCCGGGTCTGACGGGTCCACGATACCGGCGTAGTAGTTTTCCACTTCTTCGCGCGTAACACCTTCATAGTAGTTCACGGCGGAAAGCTTTACCAGGTCCCCGGAGGTTTCCGTGGAACGGCGCTGCGGCCATACGGCAGGGTTGTAGATGACCTCCAGCAGGTCTTCGTCTTCTATGTCGCAGTCATCCAGCAGGGACGCGAAGTATTCCCGCGGGCAGGCCGGCAGGATTTTGTCTTCCGCATAGTGATGGTGAATGCCGTTGGAAAAGAACACCCGCTTGGCATAGACAAGAAACTGCTGATATTCAGGTGTCTGGGTGTCAATATCGTCATTCTCCAAAATGGCTTCCAGGGCATGGCGGACACGCAGGTTGTCCTTACAGTTCTGGTCCCAGAGGATGTCGCGGCCGTATTTGGCGGCCTCTGAGAGGTGGTAGGCGTATTCCTTCTGTTGAAGGCTCAGGTTTTCCCAGCCGGGGATGCGGTAGCGCATGACCTTGAGGTCTGCAAAAGAATCGATGGTGTATTTGAAATCGCCTGTGGCTATTTCATTGTCAGGTGCATCGCAGCCAGCCATCAGGAGGGCGGCACTTCCGCATAAAATCATGTTTGCTAAATTCTTCATAACGTGCAAATATACAAAAATAATCATTAACTTTGTAGAATATGGTAAAAAGGCTTATATGGACCCTGATGGCTGCTCTGTTTGTGCTGACAGCCTGCAGCAAGGACAGCGGCTTCGAGCCCGGCTTCAGTGGGGCGGACAGCGCTTCCCGGGCCAGCGCGGAGCGCAACTATTCCATGCCTTCGCGTAGGGTGATGGTAATGATTTCGGCCGGTTTCAATTCACTTTCAGGCTATCTTTCAGCGGACCTGAAAGACTTGGAAAGCGGCTATGTCCCGGAAGGAACGTATTTTAACTCTGACGTTCTTCTGGTGCTGGCCCGCCTTCCCAAAAGCGCGGGAGATTATGCTTCCCCCAGTGCTCCTGTCCTTTATCATCTGTGGTCCAACCGCAGCGGGGAAGTGCAGCGGGATACGCTGCAGATATGGGATGGGGACACGCAGCTGTGCACCAAGGAGACCATCCGTGAAGCCCTTTCTCTGGTACTCAGGAAGTATCCGGCCCAAAGCTACGGGATAGTGTTCTCCTCGCATGGCTCGGGCTGGTTGCCGGTGGATTATTATTCGGACCCCTCCCGTTTCGAGCCCCCTTCCGGCAACGTGTGGGGGCTGCGCTCCCTCGGTCAGGACAAAACGCCCACCGGTGGAACGGAAATGGACCTGAATGACTTTGCGGATGCCATTCCCATGCACCTGGACTATTGCCTGATAGATGCCTGCCTGTCCGGTTGTGTGGAGGTGGCCCATGCGCTAAAGGGGAAGGCGGACATTGTGGGCTTCTCACCCACGGAGGTGCTGGCCGATGGTTTTGACTACCGGAATATTACCGGCCACCTGTTTGCCAGGCCTTCGGATCCGGTAGCGGTTTGCCGCGAGTATTTCGAATATTACAATGCGCAGACGGGCAGCAACCGCAGCGCCACCATTACGGCCGTGGATACCCGCAGGATGGACGCCCTGGAAACGGTTTGCAAGGAACTGTTCCAGACTTATCGGCCTGCCCTGAAAACCCTGTCCGGCAATCTTGTACAAGGGTATTTCCGTTACGACCGCCATTATTTCTATGACCTCAAGGATATCCTGGTGCAGGCGGGCATCACGGCGGAGGAACAGGAGCGCCTGCAAGCTGCACTGGATGCGTGCATCCTGTATAAGGACGCAACCGATTATTTTCTGAGCATATCCCTCCAGCGGGTATGTGGCCTGTCCATGTACCTGCCGTCCATGGGCTCCGCCTATCTGGACAATTATTACAAGGAGAACATCTCCTGGAACCAAGCAACCGATTTAGTATTATAGAGATGAAAGATTTTGTCAAGACCATGCTGGCCGTTATCTGCGGCTTACTTGTACTTCGTATCCTGCGTGTGATTTTGCTCTTCGTTTTCTTGGGCGCGGCGCTGGCTACCGGTACTCCTTCCATGCCAAAAGAAGGCGTGCTGGATTTGGATCTGAGCGCCTTCACCCTGGCAGAGCAAAGCCAGGAGGCCCAGCTGCCGCAGGGCGCCGGCCTCATGGCTATCGGCTCCTTCGATATGAATCCCGTTGTGGGCATGCACGACGCCGTGGCGGCTCTCCGTACCGCCGCCTCGGATCCGGCTGTCAAATATGTGCTGCTGCGCGCAGATACCATGACCATGGGCATGTCCCATGCGGAAGAGCTGCGAATGGCCCTGACGGAATTCCGCAAGAGCGGGAAGGCGGTCATTGCCTATACGGAGAACCCGGGCAACGGCTCCTATTATCTGGCCAGTGTGGCCGATAAAATCTATATGGGCTCCCAGCACGGCGGCAACGCCACGCTCATCGGCCTGTCCGGCCAGCTCACCTTCCTAAAGGACCTGCTGGACAAGGTGGGGGTGCATGTGCAGCTCATCCGTCACGGAAAATACAAGAGCGCCGGCGAAATGTTTATCCGTTCCACGGCCTCGCCGGAAAACCGGGAGCAGAACCAGGTGATGATCAACTCTTGCTGGAAAGTCTTTTCCAGCGCCATTTCCGAGGCCCGTGGTATTTCCGAGGATACCTTCAACCAGCTGGTGGACGAACTGGCTCTCATCCAGCCGGAAGACTTCCTGCATTGCGGCCTGGTAGATGAACTGGTGGACCATGAGGCCCTGGTGGAGAAACTCTGCACCCTGGCGCAGGTAGAGAAGGTGGAAAAACTGGGATTGGTGCCCTTTGCCGACTATGTGGCCGCCAAGGTGATGGAAATGCCCGGCCGTAACAACGTGGCCGTCATCTATGCCGACGGTGAAATTGTAGAAGGCAAGGAATATGGCCAGGTGGCCGGAGACCGCTTTGTCCGGGTGATTGACGAGGTCCGTAAAGACAAAAGCGTGAAGGCCGTGGTGCTCCGCGTGAACTCTCCCGGCGGCAGTGTCTCCGCTTCGGTGAAGATTCGCGCCGCGCTGGACCTGCTCCAGAAAGAAAAGCCCCTGGTGGCCTCCTATGGGGATTATGCGGCTTCCGGCGGTTACTGGATTTCCAACGGTTGCCAGAAAATTTATTCCGGCGCCACCACCCTTACCGGCTCCATTGGCGTATTCTCCATGATTCCGGAATTTTCCGGCGTTACCAAAAAGGTGGGTGTAGGCATGGAATCCGTAGGCTCCAACAAGCACAGCGACATGTTCTCGCTCATGCGTCCCTTCGACAAGGAGGAGCTTGCCTACATGCAGGCTTCCGTGGAGGATATCTATGACTCCTTCGTGAATCTGGTCGCTTCCAGCCGCGGCATGGAGCCCGCCCAGGTGGACGAGATTGCCCAGGGCCGTGTATGGACCGGTGCCGATGCCCTTCAGATAGGTCTGGTAGACGAGATTGGCACGCTGGAAGATGCCATTGCATATGCTGCCGCCCTGGCAGAGCTCCATTCTTCCGACGAGTATGCGGTGGTGGGTTATCCGCAGCCGCTCTCCATGATGGAGGAACTGCTGATGAGTTTTGGCCAGATGCCGGAGGAACCGTCCATCCTTGCCGATACTCCTTTTGCCGGTATCGCCAAGGAAGCAAAGGCTCTTACAAAACAACAGCCGAGCGCTGTTTACGCCCGGCTGCCTTACTTGCTTGAGATTCGGTAATAACTACTTCTCAAAGAAGCGCTTATAAAGACCTAAGAAGCCTGCCCCGTGGCGGGCTTCGTCTTTTGCCATCTCATGGATGGTGTCGTGGATGGCGTCGTAGCCCAGCTGCTTGGCTTTGGTGGCGATGGCCAGTTTGCCTTCGCAGGCGCCGGCCTCTGCCTCATAGCGCTTTTTGAGGTTGGTTTTGGTGTCCCATACGACCTCTCCCAGGAGCTCTGCGATGCGGGCGGCGTGGTCTGCCTCCTCAAAGGCATAACGCTTGAAGGCATCGGCAATTTCCGGATAGCCTTCGCGTTCTGCCTGGCGGCTCATGGCCAGGTACATGCCCACCTCCGAGCATTCGCCGGTGAAGTGGTCCTGCAGACCGGCCCATACTTCCGGATCACAGCCTTTGGCAACGCCAATCACGTGCTCACAGGCCCACTGGGGCTTGCCGGCTTCTTCTTTTACCTCTACAAATTTCTCTGCTTTGGCGTGACATACAGGGCATTCTGC
>CAMZCW010000009.1 GCA_947305045.1 uncultured Bacteroidales bacterium
CCCAGCTCCCGGAGATGGAACAGAACATCAAGCTGCTCCTGATTCCGGCAGACCCTGACGACAGCAAAAACGCCATGGTGGAAATCCGTGGCGGCACCGGCGGCGACGAAGCCGCCATTTTCGCCGGAGACCTTTTCCGCATGTATCAGCACTTCGCGGAGCGTCGCGGTTGGAAGCTGGAAGTGAGCGACCAGGCTCCCGGCACTTCCGGCGGCTTCAAGCAAATTGTCTTCAAACTGTCCAGCAGCACTGACGGCGTGTACGGCGTCATGAAATACGAATCCGGCGTGCACCGCGTGCAGCGCGTTCCCCAGACGGAAACCCAGGGCCGCATCCAAACCTCGGCCGCCTCGGTGGCCGTTTTCCCGGAAGCCGGCGAGTTCGATATCGAACTGAATCCTGCCGATATCCGCAAGGACCTCTTCTGCGCATCGGGCCCCGGCGGCCAGGGGGTGAACACCACCTACAGCGCTGTTCGCCTCACCCACATTCCTTCCGGTATTGTGGTGCAGTGTCAGGAGGAGCGTTCCCAGCTCAAGAACCTGGACCGCGCCATGGAAGAGCTCCGTACCCGCCTGTACAACATGGAGCACCAGAAATACCTGGACGGCATTGCCGCCAAGCGCAAAACCATGGTGAGCACCGGAGACCGCAGCGCCAAAATCCGCACCTACAACTATCCGCAGGGCCGCGTAACAGACCACCGCATTGGCTGGAGCATGTACAACCTGCCGGTGTTCATGGACGGTGATATTCAGGAATGTATTGACCAGCTGCAGATTGCGGAAAATGCAGAGCGGCTCAAAGAAGCAGGGGAGGAGGCATAAGATGGCACGCAATCCCGAAGAACTCAAGGCGCTGGGCCACAAGGCCGAATACAGCCAGAATTACGCTCCCGAGGTACTGGAAACCTTTGAAAACCAGCACCCGGACAATGACTACTGGGTCCGTTTCAACTGCCCGGAATTCACCACGCTGTGCCCCATCACGGGTCAGCCGGACTTTGCCGAAATCCGTATCAGCTATGTGCCGGATGTGAAGATGGTGGAATCCAAATCCCTGAAACTGTACCTGTTCAGCTTCCGCAGCCATGGAGACTTCCACGAGGACTGCGTGAACACAATCATGAAAGACCTCGTCAAGCTGATGGACCCCAAGTACATTGAAGTGACAGGCTTCTTTACGCCCCGCGGCGGCATCTCCATCTACCCTTACGCCAATTACGGCCGTCCGGGTACCAAGTGGGAGCAGCTGGCTTGGGAACGGTTAGCCAAACACGAATAGTTATTCCTGCGGCACCAGGGCCACGGTGATACGGGCCTGGGCGGCGCGTTTGCCCGCTACGGAAAGCTGGGCGTCGCACACATAGATGTTGCCTTTATGGTCTATAAGCCGGGCGGTGATTGCACACTCATCGCCCGGTTTTACTGTACTGCGGAACTTCACGGCGTCCAGTCCCCGGTACAGGGCCAGGTTTCCCGGAAGGTCTTCCATAAACAGCGGAAAGCAGGACTGGGCCATAATCTCGCACAGGATAACTCCCGGAACAATGGGGTTGCCCGGGAAGTGCCCCTCACAGAAAAACGGTTTTTCCGGAATGGTGAAACGGGCGAGGGAAGAGCCGTCTTCCAGGAGCTCCGCCTCATCCAGCAGAAGCATGGGCTCCCGGTGGGGAATATGGGATTTTATTTCTTCTTTGTTCATCCTTCAAACGGCCTGAAGGCCAGGCAGGCGTTGTGCCCGCCAAAGCCAAAGGAATTGGAAAGTCCCAGGGTGAGCGGTGCCTTCACGGCCACATTGGGGGTGTAGTCCAGGTCGCATTCCGGGTCCGGGGTGTCCAGGTTGATGGTAGGAGGGCAAATGCCTTCTTTCAGCGCCATGATGGTAGCGATGGCTTCTGCACCGCCGGCCGCTCCGAACATGTGTCCGGTCATGGACTTGGTGGAGGAGATATGTGCCTGATAGGCAAAGTCGCCCAGGGCCAGTTTGCAGGCGATGGTTTCCGCAACGTCGTTCAAGTGTGTACCGGTGCCGTGGGCGTTGATGTACAAAGTGTCCTTGGCTGCATTGAAACCGGCCTCCGCGAGTGCGTCCTGGATGGACCGTGCCTGGGTGCTGCCGTCCGGTCGGGGAGCGGTGGCATGGAAGGCATCACAGGTGTTCCCGTATCCGACAATTTCACCGTAGATGGTGGCTCCGCGCTCCTGCGCATGCTCCAGCGACTCCAGTATGAGCACGGCGGCGCCGTCTCCCATTACGAAGCCCTGCCGGTTGGCATTGAAAGGAAGTGATGCGTACTTGGGATTGGTAGCACGGGTGAGGGCTTTGGCGTTGAAAAAGCCGGCTATCCCGAGCCGGATAGAGGAATGCTCGGAGCCTCCGGCGATGATGGCATCTGCGTAGCCGTGACGGACGGCGCGAAATGCCTCCCCAATGCAGTGGGAGGAGGTGGCACAGGCCGTCACAATGTCCAGGCACGGACCCTCTGCATGGTGCTTGATGGCCACATGTCCGGCGGCGATATTGGAAATCATGGTTGCAATGAACAGCGGCGAGATCCACTTGCCGGAAGGGTCTTCCAGCATTTTCTGGGTTTCCCGGTACTGCACCTCAAAACCGCCGATGCCGGACCCTACATACACGCCCAGGCGGTAAGGGTCGATATTGGCGTCTTCGCCCTCCGAACGCAGTCCGGACTGTTGCATCGCCTGCCAGGCGGCAGCCATGGCATACAAGGTAAAGTGGTCCTGCTTGCGGATGAACGGTTTATCCATGCCAAACTTTTCCGGGTCAAAGTCTTTCACTTTGCCGGCGAAGGTAACGGGCATGTCCTTGAATTCTTCTACATAGTCAATGCCGCAGACACCGTTTTTCAGGTTGTTCCAATAGGTGTCCAAATCTTGTCCTACGGACGAGATGATACCCATTCCGGTTATCACAACTCTCTTGGGATCCATATCTATATCAGTTCTTTAGCATGGGCGAGCGCCTGCTGGGCACCGTCCATGATGTCATTTACTATACTTTCTGCGCTCTGGCACTGCTTGAGCATGCCGGCAACCTCTCCCGCCAGGAAACAGCCCCCGGCAAGGTCTCCGTCAAAGACGGCCTTTTTGAGGGAACCCGTGCCAAAGGCGCGGATTTCATCGGCAGGAACGTTCCCGGCCTCCATTTTGGCAAACTGCTTGGAAAAGGGCGTTTTGAGGCTGCGCACGGCGTCTCCGAGGCTTTTCCCCGTGACCATGGTGCTCACGTCCGAGGCTTTGATGAGGCGCTCCTTGTAAGTGGGGTGCACGCGGCATTCGTGGGCTAGCAGGAAACGCGTGCCCACCTGTACGCCGCAGGCGCCCAGCATGAAGGCTGCGGCCGCACCGCGACCGTCTGCGATGCCGCCGGCTGCCAGCACGGGAATGTGTACGGCGTCAACTACTTGCGGAACCAGGGCCATGGTGTGGGTGTCTCCCACGTGGCCACCGGACTCCGCGCCTTCTGCGATGACGGCCGTTGCACCCAGCTCCTCCATCTTGAGGGCATAGGCCACGGATGCCACCACCGGAATAACGCGGATGCCTGCCTTGAGCCATTGTTCCATATACGGGGCGGGGGAGCCGGCGCCGGTTGTGAGAATGGTAACGCCTTCTTCCACCACCAGGTTGGCAATTTCTGCCGCGTTGGGGGCGGCCAGCATGATGTTTACGCCAAAGGGTTTATCCGTGAGCGTACGGGCCTTGCGGATTTCTGCCCGCACGGCCTCCGTCTCTGCGTTGATGGAGGAAATGAGACCCAGACCGCCGGCGTTGGATACGGCTGCCGCCAGAGAGGCATCCGCAATCCAGGCCATCCCGCCTTGGAAGATGGGCTTTTCAATGCCCAGTATATCACATAGTTGGCTTCGTATCATAAAAAGTTTGCAAAGATACGAAAATTATTTCTTTTTACGATGGGCGCGGCGCTCCCGCACGCGATAAGCGCTCTCCACCACCAGCTGGTCCTGGTAGCACCCGCGGGCAGCGAGCATATTGCAAATAAAGACGATAAGCGGGAAAATAACGGTCCAGCTGAACACGGGGCCTTCAAAGCTGAAGTACATCCAGGCCAGCCAGCCCTGCATACCCAGGGCGACGATGGCGGAAAGTACGGCCAGGCGCATTTGCAGGATACGGGATTTGTACACCACCAGCGCCAGGGCCACCAGGGCGGTAAGGATGCCCAGGAGGATGCCGAAATACGGTTTTTGGAGCTGCCAGTAGGAGACGCGCACCAGTCCGTCCGGGTCCGATACGGTATAGGCGGTGCTAAAACAGAGGGCGGCCAGCAGGGCGGCGGAGATTAGCAGATATAAGGTTTGAATTCTTTGCCACATAATAATTCGTTTTTCTTTGCGAAGATACTCATTTTTTTTGAGTATATTTGTACTCCTATGGATTTAAACTAAAATACCACATACTATGAAACCCACCTTACTTGTACTTGCAGCTGGAATGGGCAGCCGTTACGGCGGCCTCAAACAGATGGACGGCCTGGGCCCCCACGGAGAAACCATCATCGACTACAGCATCCACGATGCCGTAGAGGCTGGTTTTGGCAAAGTAGTGTACATTGTCCGCGAGGCTTTCAAGGCCGATATGGAAGCCCATGTCAAGCAAAGATATGCCGGCGTAAAAGCATGCGACGGCCAGCCCCTGGAGTTTGTCTTCGTCACCCAGGAACTGGATAAGATTCCTGCTCCCTTCACCGTGCCGGAGGGCCGCGTAAAGCCCTGGGGAACCGCCCATGCCGTGCTCATGGCCAAGGATGTCATCCACGAACCCTTCGCCGTCATCAACGGGGACGATTTTTACGGGAAGGAGTCCTTCCAAATCCTGGCCCGGTGGTGCAAGGCCCACGAGGCAAGCAGCGGGCAGTACTGTATTGTGGGCTTTGAACTGGAAAACACCCTGAGTGAGAACGGCAGCGTGTCCCGCGGCATTTGCTCCTATGACCAGGCTGGCAACCTCACGGATATTGCAGAGCATCTGGAAATTGCCCGGGAGGCCAACGGCAAGGTGTACGGCAACAATTCCGTGAACGGGGAGAATCATGTGGAACTGGAGGCCAAAGCCCTGTGCTCCATGAATATGTGGGGTTTCACCCCGGACTATTTTACCAAGAGCGCAGAAATTTTCAAGACATTCCTTCAGGAGCATATCTCCGAGCCCAAGAAAGAATATTACATCCCCTATGCCGTGGATGTGATTGTCAAGTCCGGCAAGGGGGCCTGCGAAGTACTTTCCACCCCGTCCCACTGGTTCGGTGTCACCTATAAGGAAGACCGTCCCGGTGTGGTAGCCAAGTTCGCAGAACTGGTGGCAAAAGGCGTTTATCCCAGCCCGTTGTATTAAGAGTCCTCCTTTTGTCATTCTGAGCCAAGTCGAAGAATCTCTATGAAGCTATTTGCCCGAAAAGTCAACAATTATAGCCTGTATGCCTCTCACGCCTGGTATGTGCCGGGCGTGAAGGGTATGTTCGGCCTGCTGGGCTGGTTCCTGCTGGGAAACCTCCTGGGTGGGGTAGTTCAAATGATTTTTTCCTCTTTCCTGCCCATGGACCTGGTCATGCAGTATTCCATGCTGGTGGTGTATCCGCTCTCCTTTGTCCCGGCCATGATCTACGCTGCCCAGCAAAGCCAGCGCAACAGCCTGTTCGAGACCGGTTACAAGCTCAGTTCCAACAACTTCGGCCGGTTCAAGGGGTGGCAAATCGCCCTGGTTACCGTGGCGCTTACCTTTGCCACCATGATAGGGGCCGATCTCCCCAATTACTGGAACTACAAGCTCACTACACTTGTGCCCGGCATGCAGTCCTTCTATGACCTTATCACGGAACTCATGCGCCAGATGACCACCGGCCCGCTGTGGAGCAGTTTCCTTTTGGTGGCCATCTTTGCGCCCATCTTTGAGGAGTGGCTGTGCCGCGGCATGGTGCTGCGCGGCCTCCTTGCGCACCTCAAACCCGGCTGGGCCATTGTGGTGAGCGCCCTGTTTTTCGCCATCATCCACATGAACCCCTGGCAGGCGCTCAATGCCTTTATCATTGGCGTGGTCATGGGCTATGTGTACTACAAGACCGGCAACCTCTGGCTCACCATGCTTATGCACTTTGTGAACAATGGTACATCGGTTATCCTGTCCCAGTTCCCTTCTCTTGCGGAGGCGGATTTCTGGATGGACATGATGCCCCGGAGCACATATACGGCCATTTATGTGGGCGGATTGGTGCTGCTCTGTGTGTGCCTATGGGTATTCCGCAGCATTCCGCTGGCGCAAAAGCGGGGCAATATCGACACTGTAGAATGATAAACGTATGGAAGAGGAAGTCCCCATCAAGAAAGACCGCTGGGCCTGGCTCAAGCGCAGCGACCACAATTACCTGCTCCCATTCGTGATTGTGGTCACTACCGTGGTAGCACTTTGGCTCCTGTTTTTTGCGCACAACAGTGTACTCAACTGGGTGCGTGCCAGCGTGGAGGTAAAGGCGCAGGAAAAGGAAATGGCCCGTCTCCAAAGCGAGATAGATGCCATGGACCACGAGATAGACGCCCTGCGCAACAACCGGGATTCCCTGGAATCCTTCGCGCGCGACACCTATCACTTCGCCTCCCCCGGGGACGACGTCTATATCCTGGAATAAAAGTTTGTGACAGTCAACAGTTTGTAAATCAGCGCAATACATAGTAATCCTCGTTCGAAATCTGAACGAGGATTATTATCTAAGCAGCTCTGTGTCAGTTTGTTACCGGTCACTTAAAAGAGGCCCTTCCGATGATGGAACTGGGCATACCCCTGCGCACAATACGGGTCGATTCCGCGCTTAGGATGAGGCGACAGCATACACCCCCGCATAAAAAGCATGGTTTCTGTGCGGGGGTGTATGCTGTTTGCGGGTTACTGGCCCAGTCGCTGGGCGATGTACGCCATGCGGCGGGCAAATTCGGCCCGGCCGATGAAGGAGAGAATAGCGGCGATGCCCAGGCCGCTGGCGGCACCGGTGAGGGCCAGGCGGAGGCTGTTCATCACCTTACCCATCGGCCACTGCTTGCCTTTGATATATTCTTCCAGCACGCCTTCCAGTACGGGCGCGTCAATGGCGCCCTTGTACTCATCGACAATATAGCGGCAGACCTCCTGGCACAGGGCGGCGTTGTCCGCGTTCCAGAATTTGTCCGCATCCTTGGCCAGGAAAGGGGCCGTGGCGGTATCGTCATATACCTTGGCGCGCGGATCTACGGGCCGATTCGGGTCCACCGGCTTGGTGGGAAGCCCTGCACCGGCCTTGGTGCCAAAGGCCTCGAACTGCGCCGGCGCCACAAAGAGGTAGGCGGCGATGTCCCAGAAATCGGAGACAAAGGTGCCACGTTCCTTCACCAACTCTACTACGGCCTCTACGTATTCGCGCGTGAAGATGTGGTTAGTGAAATCGGCGCCAAAGCCCTCAAACTGCGCACCGGCGGTAAGGGCGTTGCAGGGACAGTCCACTACCTTGATGCCATGGCTTTCCAGCACGGGGATAAAGAGGTCCGTGAGTTCCTGCGTGGTTTTCAGGCGCAGGTATTCCTTGTTGTACCATTTGGCCTTTTCCGGGTTGAATTTGGCACCGGCTTTTTGCACCTTGGAGAGCGAGAAGGCCTGCACCAGTTCCGGGAGGGTAAACATTTCCCGGTCATCTCCGGGATTCCAGCCCAGCATGGCCAGCAGGTTCACAAAGGCCTCCGGGAAATAGCCGTCTTCCCGGTAACCGTGGGACATTTCCCCGGTCTCAGGGTTTTTCCAGGCCAGCGGGAACACCGGGAAGCCCAGTTTATCGCCATCCCGCTTGGACAGTTTTCCATTGCCGATGGGCTTCAGCAGCAGGGACAGGTGCGCAAAACGCGGCATGGTGTCTGTCCAGCCGAAGGCCTCATACAGCAGGTAGTGCAGCGGCAGCGAAGGGAGCCACTCCTCACCGCGGATCACTTCCGTGATTTCCATCAGGTGGTCATCCACAATATTGGCCAGGTGGTAGGTAGGAAGTTCGTCGGCGCGTTTCCAGAGCACTTTGTCGTCCAGGGTGTCCGTGTTCACCTCTACGTGGCCGCGGATAAGGTCATCCATCTGCACAATGCGGTTCAGGGGCATTTTGAAGCGGATGGTCCAGTCCGTGGTGGTCTCCAGGAGGCGCTTCACCTCATCCTCCGGAAGGGTAAGGGAATTGCGCAGGCTACCGCGGCTGGCGGCGTTGTACATAAACGTTTCCTTGGCTGCTTCTGCGGCGGCACGCCTGGCGTCCAGCTCCTGGGCCGAGTCAAAGGCGTAATAGGCCCAGCCGGCAGCCACCAGTTGCTCTGCATATTGCCGATAAATGGGCCGCCGCTGGCTTTGGCGGTAAGGGGCATGCGGGTGCTTCCCGGAGGCAGTTTCCACCACCTTGCCGTTCTCGTCCACGCCCTCGTCCGGAATAATGCCGCACCAGTTAAGTGCTTCAATGATATATTGTTCCGCCCCGGGCACAAAGCGGTGGGAGTCCGTATCTTCAATGCGGATGATGAAATCACCGCCCTTCTGCTTGGCATAAAGGTAATTGTACAGTGCCGTACGCACACCGCCCATGTGCAGGGGACCGGTAGGTGACGGAGCAAATCTGACGCGCGTTCTTCTTTCCATAATATCTTGCAATTGAAGTGCAAAGATAGTGATTTTTTCCTACCTTTGCGCACATGAGTGTCAAGGTACATATCATGGGCATCGTGAATCTCACGGAAGATTCCTTCTATGCCGGCAGCCGCACCGCAGCGGCGGACGCCCTTTCGCGTGCGCAGAAAATGTGGGCCGATGGTGCCACGGTGGTGGACCTGGGTGCCTGCTCCACCCGTCCCGGCGCGCCCCAGCCCTCCCTGGAGGAGGAATGGTCCCGCCTGGAGCCCGCGCTCCGGGAGATGGCAGGACACTGCCCTTCCGGGAACTCCGTTCGCTTCGCTCTCTCCGGCCCCTCCCATTGTCTGTCTCGTCCGCCTTGCGAACGGACAGCCAACGGGCCCCTCCCCCTACCCATGTGCGGGGGTGCACATGTCCCGGAAGGGCAATGTCCTGCCATCTCCATCGACACCTACCGGAGCGAGATTGTCCGGCGCGCATATGAGATCATCGGCCCATTTATGGTAAATGACATCAGCGCCGGGCAGTTGGACCCCCGGATGCTGGAGACGGTGGGACGTCTGGGGCTGCCGTACGTGGCCATGCACATGCGGGGCACGCCGGAAACCATGCAGCAATGCACGCAGTACAAGGACCTTCTGGAGGACATCAAGGCCTATTTCCGGGACTTTGCCTTAAAGGCGGCCGATGCCGGCATTGCGGATTGGCTGCTGGACCCGGGCTTTGGCTTCTCCAAGACCCTGGAGCAGAACTGGGAACTGCTCCGGCGGCTGGAGGAGCTGCAGGAACTGGGGCGTCCCATCCTGGTGGGCGTTTCCCGTAAAAGCATGATCTACAAGGCGCTGGGCATCACGCCGGAAGAGGTGCTGCCCGCAACGCAGGTGGTGCAGTATGCTGCCCTGGAGCGGGGCGCCCGCTGGCTCCGTGTCCACGATGTCGCGGAAGCCGCCCGCACCGCCCGGCTGTGGTCTCTCCTGCACCAGGCCTAGCCCCATCGTTTCCTTTTCGCCCTTACCTCTCTTTTCAAACAGCATACACCCCCGCACAAAAAACGTCGTTTTGGTGCGGGGGTGTATGCGATCGCCTCATCCTAAGCACGGAATCGGCCCATTTTGTGCGCAGGGGTATGCTCTGTCCCGGAAGAGGGGAAATGCATACTCCAGCAGGGGAGCAGGCACCCCGTGCAGAGAGGGAATCCCGTGGGGGGGAAACCTCCAGCACCCCCTAGTGCTTCCGGCGGATGGCGGGGATGTTCTCCAGGTCGGCCTTCTTCTCGCCGGGGGCGATGCACAGGACCGGCTTCTTTTCCGAGGCGAAGTTGAAGTACTTGGCGTTGTCGGAGTTGTTGTAGCCAATCTTGATGGTATCGGCCATGCCTGGCAGGGATACTTCCTCGCCGTGAACCGGGGTCTCCCACTCAAAACCCTCGTCAATGATCACCAGGTTGCCCAGGTCCTTATTGAGGCCCAGGCCGCCCAGGTCCATGGTGAAGCCCGTGACGATGGCCGTGATGCGGATCTTGTCGCCAAACTCGGGGTCGTTGTCCCAGATGATGCCTTTCTTGAAGTGGTTGGCGGTACCCGTGTAGTGGGTAATCATGTCGTCAATTTTCTCAAGGTCACTCATTTTGGCGCCATTCTCGTTGTTGCCGGTGGTGATGTTCACCAGCACGTTTTTGGCGGTCTTGAGGTCAAAGTCGTTCAGGAGGGGACTCTCGAAAGCGCCCTTCACGGCCTTGTCCAGACGGTCGGCGCCGGTACCTTCGCCGCTGCCCATCAGGGCCATGCCGGAGTTGCGCATCATCTTGCACACATCCTGGAAGTCCACGTTGATGTAACCGGGGCAGCTGATAACCTCGATGATGCCGCGGACGGCGGTGGCCAGCACTTCATCGGCCTTAGGGAACGCCTCCTGGATGAGGGTGTCGCCAAAGAACTGATACAGTTTCTCGTTGTTGATAATGAGGAGGGCGTCCACGTTCTTCTCCAGCTCATGGATGCCGTCCACGGCCTTGGACTGGCTCTCGTTGCCTTCGTTCTTGAAGGGGATGGTGACAACGGCCACGGTGAGGATGCCGCGCTCTTTGGCCATCTTGGCAATGACAGGGGAGGCACCCGTACCGGTACCACCGCCCATGCCGGCCGTGATGAAGAGCATCTGCGTGCCGCAGTCCAGCACTTTGCGGGCAATCTCGTCCTGGGCTTCCAGGGCGGCGTTACGGCCGGCGGTAGGGTCCGTGCCGGCACCCAGGCCGTTCTGGCCCAGCTGGATTTTTACCGGCACCTCGCTGGTCTGCAGGGCCTGCGCATCGGTGTTACACACAATAAAACTGCACCCCTGGATGTTCTGGCGGTACATGTAGTTCACGGCATTGCAGCCGCCACCGCCCACGCCCACCACTTTGATGATGGCGTTCTCGCTGGTCCAGTCGTTGGGGACAATGTTGGTATCTAAATCGTACATCATGGCTTATTCCTCCTTGTTGGCTTCGTCGTACACTTTCAGGGCTGTTTTCTCCACCTTGCTCCAGAAGATGGACAGGAATCCGGTGCCTTCCTTCTTGGACACCTTTACCTTCTTCACCTTGGTCTCCGGCTTGGGTTTCTCTTTCTCTTCCGGCTCTACGGGCGTCCCAAAGTCCTCCGGGGCAAAGAGCATGTCGTCCGGAACGGTAGGGGTCTCGTTGGTCACTTCCACTTCTACCATCTCTTCCTCTGCGGGCTCTTCCGCTTTCTCCGGCTTGGTCACGCAATCCGGCAGGTGGTCTTCCTTGGCGGCCAGGACCATTCCGATGGCCGATGTGGCCGATGTGGAATATACGCCGCTGCCCACGGAGGCGGAGAACATGTAGCGCGGATAGCCTTTACGCACCTCATAGCCGGACATGTCCTTGATGAGCGGGATAAAGTTGGCCAGCTCTGCACCGCCGCCGGTAATCACCAGACCGCTCCGCAGGGAGTTCTGCAGGCCGCTCTCCTGGATGTAGTAGAGCACGGCGTCCACAATTTCGCGGCAACGGCAGTCAATAATTTCGGAAATATAGCGTACCGGCACCTCCTTGAACGGCGGTTCCAGGCGGATTTGCAGCACTTTCTCGCTCAGCGAGGCCAGCTTGCCGGGCATGCAGGCGCCGAAGCGCTTCTTGATTTTCTCCGCCAGGTCCTCGGAAATGGAGCACTCCGTGCGGATATCGTTGGTAATCACCTTGCCGGCGAAGGGGATAGAAGCGTAGTACCGCATGATGCCGCCGTGGTAAATGGACACGGACGTTACCCCTGCACCCACATCAACCAGGGCCACACCACCGGCCATTTCGTCGTCGGTGAGGACGGCGCGGGCCACCACTTCCGGCAGGAAGTATTTCTTGGCAATCGCTATGTCCAGCTGGTTGAAAATCTTGTCCAGGGCCGTGGTAGCGCTGCGGTTGCCCACAAACACCTTGAAGTTGCCCTCCAGCGAGGCGCTCAGGGTGCCTACTACTTCGCTTTCCACCAGTTGGATTTCGTCGTCGATGGAGAAGGACTGGGCCACGGCGCCGTACATGATCTGGCGCTCCGGATTGGAGAGGGGATAGGTCTCCAGGGCGATGGACTTGAGGCTGTCCACCTCCTCGGTAGAGATGTAGTCGTCTGCGTTGGTACGCTCAATGCGGGCCGATGCCGTCACCTGCGCCACCTCGCTGCGGGGCATGCCCACCACCACCTGCAGGATTTGGATCATGAGTTCCTGCTCGGCTTCGCGAATGGCTTCCTTCAGGCGTTTGGCCGCCTTCATGGGATTGGCGATGAGACTGGTACGGATACCCTCCGAGGGGGTCTCCTTGTAGTAAACAATCTGGATGTCCTCGCCGTTTACGCGTGCCACGCACAAGCCGAACTTCGAGGTCCCCAGGTCAATCGAGGCAATGTATTTTTCTTCCATATGGCGTTTTGTATTATCTTCTGCAAACCAGTTGTCTGCGGTGGCGTACATCCACCAGTGTGTACCAGCCGGGCTCTTTGGAGGGCGCCACGCTCTCGTAGTAGGCGGTCATCAGCTCCAGTTTTTCCTGCACCCGGGTAGGGGAGCCAAACAGGAACCGTTCTTTCCCTTCCCGGGGAATGAGCACCAGGTCGCCATCCTTGTTGACGGTAATCTGGCTGATATTCTGTTCCCATACGCTCCCGTGAATGGCATTGGCCATGCCCAGCATCTGGTTCAGCCAGGCGGCCTCCCGGGGATTTGTCAATATCCCTTTGTACCCTCTGGGTACGTTGACGGGCAGGTGCCCGTCCACCACCGGTACCTGGACGCTGCCACGGGCCTGAAGCGGGAACAGGAAACCTTCCGAGTCGGAGTAGTAGCCGTTGGAACCATCCTGGAAGCGTATGACGGGCTGACGCTGACTCAGGGCCACGTGCAGGATGCCGTCGTCGGTGAGCCAGGCCTCGCAGTTGCGCACGGCGCTGTGGGAGCAGATAATGTGCTCAATACGGTTCAGGTCCACGCTGTCCAGCGGCAGGCCGGCATAGGCCCGATACTCGGTCTCCAGCCAGTGCTCAATGTCGTCCCGGGTCACGAAGCGGCGCTCCAGACTGTCCAGGACCAGGACCTCCAGCGTCCCCTTGCCCTGGCAGGTACGGCCACGAAGTTCCCTTCTGGACATGCTGGAAGTCAGCATCCAAATCAAGAAACAACTTACTACAAGTAACAGGCCGAGGCCTCTGCGGGCAATGGGTTTCATTTCATGAAACATTAAATGTTATACGTTACCCCCTCCCTAAATCCCTCCCCTCGGGGGAGGGACTTTTGAGGGGGCATATTATATCCTTGTCAATCTTTCGGTCAACATTTCGGTAATGGGCTCAATGAACCGGTCCACATTGCCGGCGCCAAAGGTCACCAGCACATCCAGCGGCTCCTCGGAGAGGTAATCCATCAGTTGTTCTTTTTTGATGAGTACCTTCTCAGGGGCGGTGACGTCCTTGAAGATAATCTCGGAAGTAACGCCGGGAATGGGCTCTTCGCGGGCCGGGTAAATATCCAGCAGAATGAGCTTGTCCACCAGCGACAGGGAAGCGGCGAATTCGGCCGCAAAGTCCCGCGTGCGGGTGAACAGGTGCGGCTGGAAAATGGCCGTAATCTTGCGCCCCGGGAAGATGTTCCTCAGCGATGTGATGGCGCTGGAAAGCTCCGCCGGGTGGTGGGCGTAGTCATCGACATAAGACAGCTTGGGGCTGTTCACGTGTACTTCCAGGCGGCGTTTGACGCCCTCGAAGCAAGCGATGGCGGCCTTCACGGCTTCCGGGTCGATACCATAGCACAGAGCCACGGCGGCGGCCGCGACGCTGTTCTCGCAGTTTACCCACCCGGGAGCGCCCACCTTGAACCCCGGGATAACGCCGTCGGGCGTATGCAGGTCGTAGTGGAAGCAGCCGCAAGCGTCCGGCCGGGCGTTCATCGGATAAAAATCGGCCGATGTGTCCGTATAGTGATAGGTATAGACCTTGGCCTTGGTGTCGGACGGGCCCACGGGAATGCCTTTCTTGGCGATGAGGATGCCGCTGATTTGCGAGGCGAAGGCCTTGAAGGCTTCCACCACGTGCGCGTAGTCTCCGTAGATATCCAGGTGGTCGGCGTCTACGGCGGTAATCACGGCTATCTCCGGGAACAGCTGCAGGAAAGAGCGGTCGAATTCGTCGGCCTCCGCCACAATGGTAGGGGTCTCCGACATGAGAAGATTGGTCCCGTAGTTGCGGGAAATGCCGCCCAGGAAGGCGCTGCACCCCGCTCCGCTATGGGTGAGGATATGGGCGATGAGGGTGGAAGTGGTGGTTTTTCCGTGCGTGCCGGCAACGGCCAGGCAACGCTGCCCCTTGGCTACTTCTCCCAGGGTGCGGGAGCGCTTGAGAAGGAGGTAGCCTTCTTCGCGGGCTTTCACCAGCTCACCCAGGTCGGCGGGAATGGCGGGCGTATATACCACCAGGGTCTCGTTCTTGTCTTCCGGCAGCAGCTCCGGCTGGTCCTGGTAGTGTACGTCAATGCCTTCGGCCTCCAGCGCGAAGGTCAGCTCGGAAGGCGTCCGGTCGTAACCGGCCACGTGGTATCCCTTAAACTTGTAGTAGCGGGCCAGGGCACTCATCCCAATGCCGCCAATGCCTATGAAATATACGTTTTTCATATTAGATTTCTCCACTCGTTACACTCGGTCGAAATGACAATATCCTTACACTAATTTATAAACCTCGTCACAAATTACCTGAGCTGCGCTTCGCAGGGCCATTTTCTCTGCATTCTTTTCTAACTGCTGAATGCGGTCGGGGGAATGGAGGAGCGCCAGGGCGGTGGAGAGGAGCTCGTCCACCGCGTCGCTGTCTTTCACCAGCAGGGCGGCGTCTTTGCGGACCAGGGCCATGGCGTTGTGCGTCTGGTGGTCTTCCGCCACATTGGGGGAAGGGACAAAGATGGTAGCCTTTCCCATGGCGCAAAGTTCACTCACGGTGCTGGCGCCACTGCGGGAAATCACCACATCTGCGGCGGCATAGGCCAAATCCATGCGGGCGATAAAATCGTACGGCGTGATGCCCTTCACATCCGGGTGGGCCGCCATAAAGGCATCTGTATTTTTTTTGTAGTACTTACCGCATTGCCAAATCACTTCTACGTTTTCACCGCCGGGGCACCCGTCCTGAATCCAGTGTTCCATGGAATGGTTGAGGGTACGGCTTCCCAGCGAGCCGCCTACTACAAAGATGTGCTGCTTGGCCGGATCCAGGTGATAGTATTCCAGGCCTTCCGCTTTCATGGCAGGTGTCGCGGGCTGTGACACCGCCGTGCGGATGGGGTTCCCCGACATCACCAGCTTTTCCTTTGGGAAAAACCGCTCCATGCCTTCATACGCCACACAGATGGACTGCACGCGGCCACCCAGCAATTTGTTGGTAAGGCCGGCAAAGCCATTCTGTTCCTGGATAACCGCCGGAATGTGCATGCCGGTGGCGGCCCAGAGCAGGGGAGCGCTGGCAAAACCGCCTACGCCCACCACCACGTCCGGTTTAAACTCCCTGACGATGCTCTTGGCGCGGCGGACGCTGTCCAGCACGCGGAACGGAACCGTTAGGTTGTTCATCAGGTTTTTCAACGACAACTGGCGCTGCATGCCCACCATGGGCAGGCCCACAATCTTATACCCCTCTGCGGGAACTTTTTCCATTTCCATCTTCCCTTCCGCCCCTACAAAGAGAATCTCCGTATCCGGATTCAGTTCTTTCAGTTTGTTCGCAATGGAAACGGCCGGGAAGATATGTCCTCCCGTGCCTCCTCCGCTGATGATGGCTCTGATAGGTTTGTACTGCATTATTCTTCTACGGTTGAGTCTTGTGTCCAGTCATTGTGGTGTTCTATGAGCGGTGCGGCCTCCGCTTCGCGGCGGGCCATGTTCTCACGGGCGTCCTTGGAAATGGACAGGAGAATGCCAAAGACTACGGCGAATACCAGGAACGCATTGGTCCCGTGGCTAACCAGGGGCAGCGTCTGCCCGGTCTGGGGTACCAGGGGCAGGTGGACGTTCACCGCCATATGCATGAAGGCCTGTCCCGTTACCAGGATGATAAGGCCCGTGATGATGACTTTGTCGTAATAACGGTCACACTCCTTGGCTACCATGGTCCCGCGCGCCAATAAACTGAAATACAGGATGATAAGGATAGCTGCGCCCCACAGCCCCGTTTCTTCTACAATGAAGCTGAACATGTAGTCGCCAAAGATGACCGGCACCTGGTATTTCTGTGTACTGTTGCCGATGCCTTTCCCAAAAACACCGCCTTCCTTGATGGCCAGAAGGGCCCCCACGGGCTGGTCCAGCTTTCCGCGGGCCGTGCGCCATTCCAGCGACTCGCGCTTGGATCCCAGCAGCTGTTTCATGGTGGCGTCATCGTCCTGGGTAATACGCCCGATAGCGGTGCCGATACGGCTTTCCTTCAGGATACCGGCTTTGTAGGCTCCGAACATGATGGCGATACCCGCTATGCCCACGGCAACCACTATCCCGATGTCGCGTGCGTCAATGCCGCCCACCAGGATCATCAGCACCATGATAATGCCGATGAACAGTGCACTGGAGTTGGAGCCCATCATCACCATGAGGGTGGTCAGGAGTACCGGCGCATAGATATAGGTCACTTTTTGTCCCAGCGGCTTTTGGAGGAAGGCGAGCTTGTCAAATTTATCGGCCAGGATATTCGCCCATTTGAACTCGCCATTCTTGAAGGTGTCCAGCGCCCAGCCCAGGTACATGATCATGAACAGTTTCACGAATTCGTACACATGCACCTGCTTCCCGGCAACAATGAGGATACGGCGGGCACCGTTGATTTCACCGGCGCGTACAATGCCCAGGTTCAGGTTCAGCACCAGGATGACCAGAATGCCAAAGCTTACGGCAAAACCGAACATGGACAGTTTTTTGTACCATTCCACGCGCCCGAAGTAGTAAAGGGAGAAGATGAGGACAAAGCCCACGGCCACTACCTTGAGCTGGTCCACCATGATGCTTACGCGGTCGCTCCCCGTGTCGTTGGCCAGACGCGGGGTGCTGGAGAACACTGAAATCACGGAGATGAGCATGAGGAACAGGGCGATCAGGAGGATCACCTTGTCTCCGCTGAACCGGTCCATGAAACTGGTCAGGTGTCCAAGGAAGCTGTCATGGGGCTTTTCGTCTTCGGCTGCCATACAGGTTTACAGGTTGCGGACGGCAGCTTTGAACTGCTCGCCCCGGTCTTCGTAATTTTTGAACAGGTCAAAACTGGCGCAGCAGGGGCTCAGGAGCACTACGTCGCCGGCTTTGGCCAGGGCTGCGGACTTCTCCACGGCCTCCTTGGCACTGAGGGCATCCACGATGGTGCCCACCATGCCTTCAAAGGCAGCGTGGATTTTGGCATTGTCCACTCCCAGGCACACGATGGCTTTCACTTTTTCTTTTACGAGCTCGTTCAGGACGCTGTAGTCGTTGCCTTTGTCGGTGCCGCCCACAATCCATACTACAGGGCGTTTCTGGCACTCCAGCGCGTACCAGGCGCTATCTACGTTGGTGGCCTTGGAGTCGTTGATGTACAGCACGTCCTTGATGCTCAGTACCGGTTCCAGCCGGTGTTCGATGGGCTGGAAGGTGGACAGGGACTTGCGAATCACCTCGTTCTCAATACCGGCGGCCTTGGCGGCCAGGGCGGCGGCCATCGAGTTGTAGATGTTGTGTTTGCCGCCCAGGGCCAGGTCCTGCAGGAAGATATCGGTCTCTTCCTTTTCATACCGGAGGACCATCTTGTCATTCTTCAGGAAGGCGCCCTGCTTTACTTCCTTCTCCTGGGAGAAGGGGAGCATCTTGCATCGAAGCACAATCTTGGACAAGTGTCCTACCGTTATTTCGTCGTCCGTATCAAAGATGAAGCAGTCGTCACTGCGGAGGTTCTGGGTAATCTTGAACTTTGCGGCCACGTAATTCTCCATTTTGTGGTCGTAGCGGTCCAGATGGTCCGGCGTAATATTGGTGATAATGGCAATGTCCGGCCGGAAGTCGTAAATGTCGTCCAACTGGAAACTGCTGATTTCCAGGACGTAATAGTCAAAATGCTCGGTGGCTACCTGATAGGCGTAGCTCTTGCCGATGTTGCCGCCCAGACCCACGTTGAGGCCGGCGTTCTGCAGCAGGTAGTAGATGAGCGAGGTGGTGGTGGTTTTGCCGTTGGAACCGGTGATGCAAATCTTCTTTGCGCTGTCGAAGCGGCTGGCAAATTCAATCTCGGACACCACGCGGATGCCTTTCTCGCGGATTTTCTGCACCATGGGAACGGTACCCGGGATGCCGGGGCTTTTTACCACCTCATCGGCATTCAGGATCAGTTCCTCCGTATGCTGTCCCTGCTCGAAGGGAATCTCCCACTTCCGGAGCTGGGCGGCATACTCTTCCTTGATCTGCCCCTTGTCGCTCAGGAACACATCAAATCCTTTTACTTTTGCCAGAACAGCGGCGCCAACGCCACTTTCTGCTCCTCCTAAAACAACTACTCTTGCCATCTTTTATCTGATCTTTAACAATGCTAACGTACTAACTGCCAATATAATTCCTACAATCCAAAAGCGGACGGTGATTTTTGCTTCGTGTTGGGCGGGAACGGGCTTTTTGAAAATCACCGGCCCGTCCGGTGCCTTTTTGTCCTGATAGTGGTGGTGGAGCGGGGTCATGCTCCAGATGCGGGTGCCCACGCCTTTTTTCTTCTTGGTGAACTTGAAGTAGAAGCGCTGCAGAAGCACCGACAGGCTCTCGGCGAAAAAGACGCCGCAGAGGAGGGGAATCAGGAGTTCCTTCCGCATGAGCACGGCGCTTACGCCGATGATGCCGCCAATGGCCAGGCTGCCTGTATCGCCCATGAATACCTGGGCGGGGAAGGAGTTGTACCACAGGAAGCCGATGAGCGCACCTACAAAGGCACTCATGAAGATAGCAATCTCTCCCGATCCCGGGATATACATGATATTCAGGAAGTTGGAGTCAATCAGGTTGCCGCCCAGCCAGGCCATCACGCCCAGGACCACGCCTACAATGGCCGATGTCCCTGCTGCCAGGCCGTCCAGCCCGTCGGTGAGGTTGGTGCCGTTGGAGCAGGCCGTGATAACCAGCACAATCATAAGCACGTAGATCCCCCATTTGGCATACCAGCCCCATGTGCCCTTAACCGGGGAGAGCCAGCGGTAGTCGAACTCATGGTTTTTCACAAAGGGGATGGTGGTCTTGGTGCTCTTCACGACATCTTCTTCCACATATCGGCCGCTGGTTACGGTCGTTTCCGTCTCCAGGGTGTGTTCTATGCTGGACTTTACGGCTACTTTTTCACGCACCACAATGTTCGGACTCATCCAGACGGTAAGACCCACCAGCAGTCCCAGCAGGATCTGGCCAAACAGTTTCCCGTGCTCCGACATGCCTTCCTTATTGTGCTTGAACACCTTGATATAGTCATCGGCAAAGCCCAGTCCTCCGCACCAGAGGGTGCTTACAAGCAGGATCTGTACGTAGATGTTGGTGAGGTCGCAGAACAGCAGTACGCCACAGAGGATGGACAGGATGATGATGATGCCGCCCATGGTCGGGGTCCCTTTCTTCTGGATTTGCCCTTCCAGGCCCAAGTCGCGCACGGTCTCGCCTATCTGCAGGCGCTGCAGAAGAGAGATGATGCGTTTACCGGCAAGCATGGAGACAAGCACGGCCGTAACCGCTGCCAGCATGGCGCGGAAAGACAGGAAGTGCATGAGGCCGATGCCGGGAAAATCTACTCCCGAAGATTCCAGATATTGGAACAGATGATAAATCATTGGGCAAGCAGTTTAAAGGTTTCAGTAACAATTTCTTTCTCGTCAAAATGGGTTTTGGTATGGCCGATAATCTGGTACGTCTCGTGCCCCTTGCCGGCCAGGAGGATGGTAGCGCCTTCCGGTGCCGTAAGGATGGCCGTGCGAATGGCTTCGCGACGATCGGTGATCACCAGGGTTTTGGCCCGTCCCGGGATGTCCAGGCCGGCGCGAATATCGGCAATAATAGCCTCTGGATCCTCTGTGCGGGGGTTGTCGGAGGTGATGATGATGCGGTCGGCCTTCTTCTGGGCCACCTGCGCCATTTCCGGACGCTTGGTTTTGTCGCGGTCGCCGCCGCAGCCGAACAGGCAGATGAGCGTGCGCTCGGGAGCGATGTCGCGCAGGGTCCCGAGCACGTTCTCCAGCGCGTCGGGCGTGTGGGCATAGTCCACAATGACCGACAGGTCTCGGGGACCGTTCAGGTTCTCCAGACGGCCCGGAGCGCTCTCCAGGCGGGAGAGGGCCACCAGCGTTTCCGTGGGGTCTGCCCCCAGGCACACGGCGGCGCTGTAGATGGCCAGCAGGTTGTAGGCGTTGTGACGGCCGATGAGGCGGCACCAGGTGTCGGTTCCGTCTATCCTGAGGAGCATGCCGTCAAAGGTCTGCTCCAGGATGCGGGCCGTGTGGTCTGCCAGACCTTGCACGGAATAGGTAACTACCTGAGCCTTGGTGTTTTGCACCATCACGCGTCCATTGCGGTCGTCGTCATTGATAAGGGCGATGGCGCTTTCCGGAAGCATGTCAAAGAACAGCTTTTTGCAGCGCAGGTACTCGGCGAAGGTCTTGTGGTAGTCCAGGTGGTCGTGCGTGAGGTTGGAGAAAATGCCCAGCTTGAATTCCAGGCCGGTTACGCGGTCCTGTTCCACGCCAATGGAGCTCACCTCCATGAAGCAGTACGCGCAGCCTTTGTCCACCATGCGGGCGAGCAGGCTGTTCAGGGTGATGGGATCTACGGTGGTGTTTTCCGTCTCCAGGCGCTCTTCGCCCACGTAGTTGGCGATGGTGGAGAGGAGGCCGCACGGGTATCCCAGGCCCCGGAACAGGTTGTACAGCAGGGTCACCGTGGTAGTTTTTCCGTTGGTGCCGGTGATGCCCACGAGCGTCAGTTTGCCGGACGGATGGCCGTAGAAGGCATCGGCCGCCAGGGCCACCGCTTTCCGGCTGCCATCGACCACCGCAGCAGCGCCCTTTTCCAGGGCCTGCGGAATGTAGGCATGGCCGTCGCTCGCATACCCCTTTACGGCGAAGAAGAGGCTGCCCGGGGTTACTTTCCGGGAGTCACTGCACAGACTGGTGATTTCTGTATCGGCATTGCCATGCAGGATGGTAGCGTCGGTGTCGCGTATGATTTCGCTCAGTTTCATTACTTCAATATCAGTTTAACGATTTGGTCGGCCTTGGCTTTGGTGCCGGGGGCGGGGGACTGCCCGGTTACGTGACCGCTGCCATCGTACTGGCAGCGCATGCCCAGGGTTTCCAGCGCATAGAGGGCGTCCTTGAGGCCATAGTTCTTCAAATCGGGCACGATCCCTTTCTTCAGGCTTATTTCCTGCTCCATCTGCGGAAGCGAAGCTGCGGGTTTGATGGTGGCGTCCCATGTTCCGTCCAGTGCGTACAGTTTGTCCACAATCTCCCGGATGGCCAGGGCGGGCTTGGTACCGCCGTAGAAGTTCCGGTGGGAAGGATAGGAGTAAACGGTGACCAGGATGGTGTACTTGGGGGCGTCGGCGGGGAAGAAGCCTACAAAGGTTCCCTGGAATTTCTTTCTGCCATACTCGTCGCTGTAAGGGTCTGCACTCTTGCCCCTTTCCTTGGGCGAAAGCACCACGCGGGCGGTACCGGTTTTTCCGGCTACGGGCAGTTTGGCATTTCTCAGGCGTGTAGCGGTTCCTTCGTTCACCACGGAGCGGAGGGCGCGCGTGACCGTATCGGCCGTGGCCTGGGAGCAGATGCTGCTGTTCAGGGCGCTGGGCTCGAAGCGCTTGAGCACCTTGCCGTCTTTCTCCACGCTTTCTACCAGATAAGGTTTCATCATGCGGCCCTTGTTGGCAATCCCGTTGTAGAAGGTGGCAATGTGCAGGGGCGTTACCGCCACGCTATAACCATAGGCTGTGGTTCCCAGGGTGGTCCTGGACCAGCCGGGCGTTCCGGGCCGGTTGATGACCGGGGCTCCCATGCCGGTGATGTCAAAGTCAAAGGCTTCGCCAAAACGGTAAGAATACAGGTGGTCGAACATCTCCTGCGGCTTCTTTCCGTAGTAGGTTTCTGCCAGGTAGGTGAATACGTAGTTGGAAGAAATCTCGAATCCGTGCATGACGGTGATGTCACGGCGTCCGGTTTCCCGCTGGTAGTCAAGAATGTGCACGTCCTGGTTGTAGCCGCCGGGAACAAAGCCGTTGTTGGTCGGGAGCGTCTGGTCCAGGGTTTTTACGTAGCCGTCTTCCACCAGGGAAACCAGGGTGACGGTTTTCATGACGGAACCCTGTTCTCCTACTTCCCTGAGAATCAGGTTGTCTCTTTCCCAGAGGACGGTTTGGGGCGTATCGCCACGGGAGAGGTTTACCATGGCGCGGATGGCACCGGTCTTGGCTTCCATGATAATACAGATGCCGGCACGGACTTCGTCATCGGCCTGGATCTGGGCGCGCAGGGCTTTGTCGGCGATATCCTGGAAATCCACGTTGAGGGTGGTGCGGATATCGTTGCCGTCCTGCACTTTCACCTGCATGGAGTCCAGGTCACGTACCCAGCGCTTGTTGTCTGTTACGCGGCGCCATTCGTAGCCTTCGCGGCCGTGCAGCTCGCTGTCAAAACTGGATTCCAGGCCAATGCGGTTCTGCTCTTTCACATAGCCGATTACGCGGCGGGCCAGAGAGTCGTAGGGATAAATGCGTTCTTCGTGTTTCTCCACGATGAAGCCGCCCGTGTAGGGGCCTTCCTTGAACAAAGGGAAGGTTTTTACCTTGTCCAGGGTGCTCAGGTCCACGTTTTTCTGGATGCGCAGGTACTTGGCTCCGCGTGCACGGCCGTCTAGGATGGCTTTGGCGTAGGCATCGGCGCTCTTGTCCTTGAACTCGTTGCTCAGGTACACGGCCAGCTCGCGGGCTTTGCTCTGCCAGGCACGCTCCAGGCTGTCCTTCCCGGTCTCGGCATATTCGGCCTTGCGCACCGTGCAGTCCATGTAAATATCGTACAAAGGGGCCGATATGGCCAGCGGACGTCCGTCGCTCGCCAGGATTTTTCCGCGGACGGGATGGTCCACGTGTTTTTGCACGGCGGGGCGGAACAGATTGATGACCCGCTCGTCCACGGTGTAGGTAGCCTGGATGTGCCAGATGCGCACCAGGATAGCCAGTCCCAGGAAGAGGAACAGCAGGGACAGGAAGAACATCACCACGTGGATTCGGTCGCGGTTTTCTATGGTGTCCTGTATTTCGCTCTGTTTGCGGCTCATTTCTTCTTAATTACGGTGGCGGGTTCCTGCGGTAAAGTCAGGTTCACACCCAGTTCTTTCAGTCTTGTCTCGGCGGCCGACGCGCTGTGCAGTTTTACCAGGGCCGCTTCTTTCTCGGCATGATGAATGCGCAGCTGGTCAATGGCGGCCTGGTTGTCCCCGGCTTTGGTGAGCGTTTTGTCCACCTGCAGGCTTAGCAGGATGGTCACCCACATCAGCAGGAACAGGTACATGATGTGCATGTAGTATTTGTCGGCGCGGATACGGAGCAGGAATTCGCCGTTTCTCAGGGCTTTGAAGGCGTTTTTGACGCCCTCCCAAAGGGTACTCAGGTTCATTCTTCCGTCCTCCTTTCCGCTATGCGGAGCTTGGCGCTGCGGGCGCGGGTGTTCCGCTCAATTTCACTTTCTTGAGGGACGACGGGCTTGCGGTTCACGGCCTCCAGCGGCGTTTGCATGCGCCCGAAGGCGTCCTTGCGCTGCTCGCCGTCCACATTGCCCGTTTTGATGAAGTTCTTCACCATGCGGTCCTCCAGGCTGTGGTAGGTAATCACTACCAGCCGGCCGCCCGGTTTGAGGCTGCGGGTAGCGCCGTCCAGGAACTTTTCCAGGGAGCGCATTTCCTGATTGACCTCAATGCGGAGGGCCTGATATACCTTGGCCAATACTTTGTGCTCCGCGTTGCGGGGGAGCATGTTGGCAATGGCGCGGTCCAGGTCTCCGGTGGTGCGGATCGCTTCCCGGGTACGTGCCTGGACAATGAGACGGGTCATGTTTCGGGCGCCGTCCACCTCGCCGTACAGGCGCAGGATGCGCTCCAGGTCTGACTCCGGATAACTGTTCACCACTTCTTCCGCCGTCAGACGGGCCTGCTGGTTCATGCGCATGTCCAGCGGCGCCTCCTCAAAGCGGAAGCTGAATCCCCGTCCGGCCGTATCGAACTGGTGGGAGCTCACCCCCAGGTCCGCTAACACGCCATCGAAGATCCCCGGCCCTTCCTTGTCCTCCCGAGCGCCCATCTTGTCATCCCGAGCGCCCATCTTGTCATCCCGAGCGTAGCCGAGGGATCTCCTCAGCTCTTCTGCATAATTCTCAATAAAACGGAAGTTGTTGTGAATCAGGGTAAGCCGTTCGTCCTTGGGCGCATTGGCCAGGGCATCAGCGTCACGATCGAAAGCGATGAGCTTTCCGCCATCATGTAAGCGTGAAAGTATGGCAGCGGTGTGCCCACCGCCTCCGAAAGTGGCATCTGCATATATTCCATCGGGATTTGTGACCAGGGCGGAAATGCTTTCCGTCAGTAGCACAGGGATATGATATTCGCTCATTCCTACTTCCTCCTTATCTGTTTCTGGAGGATAGTCTGGAAGCGGTCTCTTTAAACTTTTCGTCGCTCAAAAGACTGGACTTGCGCAACTCCGGATTCCAAATCTGAAGTTTGTAGCCCACACCGCCGAATACTACCTCTTTGGTAATACCTGCACCTTCCAGCAGCTCTGACGGGATGTTAAGCCGGCCCAGTTTTCCATCCAGAACCAGGGTATAAACGCCGTCATTGTACTTGGTCCAAAAGTCAGCGTCTTCCGTATTCAGTTCCGGATCAATTCCTTCCAGCACCTTATTGCTTCTGCTTTCCCATTCCTCTTCCGGGAACAGGTCAATGCAGCACTGCTGGACGTTCTTTTTCACGACAACGGCCATGTTCTCGGACCCGCCCCGCACCATGGCGTCACGGAAGGCGGCAGGGAGCACTACACGCCCCTTGTCGTCCACTTTTCCGCTGGCTGTTCCGTAAAATCTGACCATGGTTAAACTTAATACTTTCACGCTTTGGTCACAAAGATAAGAAAAGTTTTCCATTTTCTTACACTTTCTTCCAAAATTTTCCACAGATTTTTATGCTCACAAAAAGTCCCCCCCTCATCCTCAAAAAAGGCCATTTTCAAGGACGAGGAGGGCAAAACACAAGGCTCATCCTCGAAATCGGCCGATTTTGAGGATGGGAAAGAATGGAGAGGGGGGATTAAAGCTCCCGGCGGAGTCGGGCTTTGGGAATGTCCAGAAGGGCGCGGTACTTGGCGATGGTGCGGCGGGCCACCTTGTAGCCCTTGGCGGCGAGTCCGTCCACCAATTCGTCATCCGTGAGCGGATTGTGCTTGTCCTCTGCGTCCACCATTTCACGGAGCGCCTTCTTGATTTCACGGGTGGAAACTTCCTCACCGTCACTGTTTTCCAGGCCTTCGGAGAAGAAGTATTTGAGCGGGAAAATGCCAAAGTGGGTTTCTATCCACTTGCTGTTCACCACGCGGGAGATGGTGGAGATATCAAAGCCGGTAATTTCCGCGATGTCCTTCAGGACCATGGGGCGGAGGGAACTCTCGTCCCCGTCTACAAAGTAGTCGTGCTGGTAGTCGATAATGGCGCGCATGGTGCTCTCCAGTGTGTTCTGGCGCTGGCGCAGGGCCTCAATGAACCACTTGGCGGAGTCGATTTTCTGTTTGACGAAGCTGGCGGCGTCTTTGTCGGCCTTGTTCTCCGACACGCGGCCGGTTTCCATGATTTCCGAATACTTCTGGTTAATGCGGAGCTCCGGGATGGAAAAACGCGGCATGCTCAGCAGCAACTGACCATTTTCGTAGTCCAGACGGAAGTCCGGGACCACTTGCTGGGCCTGGTCGTTGTAGGAATCGTCAATTTGTCCGCCGGGAGAGGGATTCAGGTGCCGGATTTCTTCCAGCACGGCCTTCATTTGCTCCTCGCTCAGGTGCAAACGGCTCATGATTCTGGTGAAATGGCGGTTTTTGAAGGCGTCGAACTGGTCCCGGAGCACGCGGATGGCATTGTCGATGGCGCTTGTCCGCTTTTTGTCTTCCAACTGAATGAGGAGGCATTCGCGGAGATCCCTGGCCCCTACACCGGAAGGCTCGAATTCCTGGATTACCCGGAGCATCTGCTCCACTTCCTCTGCACTGGCTTCTACGCCGGCGCGGAAGGCCAGGTCATCCACCAGCGATTCGATGTCCCGCCGCAGGTAGCCGTCATCGTCCAGCGAGCCGATGATGAAGGAGGCTACCGTGCGTTGATGCTCGGTGAGATTGCGGTAGCCCAGCTGTTCCAGGAGGCTTTGGGTAAAACTCTGTTTGACGGAGAAGGTGTTGTATTCCGGACGTTCGTCCTTGCCCCAGTTGTTTACATGAAGGTTGTAGGCGGGGATGTCATCGTCCTGGGAACCGTAGCTGTCTTCCAGGGAACCGTCACGCTGCTCTTTTTCTTCCACCTCCGAAATGGAGACGTCGCGGGGTTCGTCCTCGCTTTTTTGCGGGGCATCGTCAATGACGGGATTGTCGTTCAGTACTTCCCGGACATGCTGTTCCAGGGCTTGCACCGGCATCTCAATCAGCTTAATGGTCTGAATTTGAAGCGGTGACAGCTTCTGCTGCATTTTCTGCTCAAGTCCCTGTTTGATGGCAGCCATGACTTAGCGGGGGTAGTTGATGCTTTCCTTGATGATGAAGGCGGTAGGGTAGGTCCCCTTGAGGGCATTGTAGATGCGCAGGGCTTCGTCCTTGGAACGGAAGTCGCCCACGCTCACCTTGTAGTTGGGGCTTTCGAAGGAACGGTACACCATGACATCCGGGAACTGATTTTTGAGCAGTTGCTCAATGGCTTCGCTCTTGTCGCGGGCCTGCGGTCCGTTGTCGTAGAATACACGGATCCGGTAGCCGGAAATGGGCTTTTCCGCGTTGTTTTGCACGTAACTCTCCAAGGCCTGCCGCACCGGGGTGGTCTGATCCACCGTGACTCCGGGGCCCAATACGGAAAGAATATCTTTACCCACCAGGGTGGAATCTACGGGGGCGACGCAGGTGGTGTCCTGTGCCCGGGCAATCCCCGCGGCCAGCAGGACTAAAGACAGTATTAGGAGCAGTTTTTTCATCTTTACTTGGTAAATTGGGAAATATCCAGGTCTCTGAAGCGGTACGGGGCGCGCAGGACACCGTTCTTCCGGAGGGCGGCCTGGATGTCAACATCTGCCGTGAGCCCTGTCAGGGAGCCTTTGGAGGCAATGACCAGCACTTCCAGAATGGATACGCCATCTGCCAGGGTGACGGTGCAGGGGAGGGCGTACACCTGGGAGGCCTGCCCCTCCAGTTCCATGCCCCCCGTAATAAAGTGGGCGATGTCCTTGCCCTGGTAACGGATAACGCCGGTGATGTTTTGTACGGCAAATTTCCGGGCGGGATTGTCTATGCCCAGCATGAGTTTGGCATCTACCGAACGGGGAGAAGTGGGAACAATGTAAGACACACCCACGGAAGTAATGGCAATGTCCTTCACTTTGGACATGCCGCAACTGCAGACGAGGAGAACCGCTGCAAAAAACAGGCCGATATGTTTCAGTAGTTTCACGGACACAAAGGTAGTGAAATTTTTCTATTTACAGATAAGGGTGGCGGAAGTGCTGTCCACTACCGTTACGGTGGCGTACGTTCCCGCCTGCCTTCCCGTTGCAGGGAAAACGCACATCATGTTGTTGGAAGCGCGTCCGCACAGCTGTGCCGGATCCCGCTTGGAGGGGCCTTCCACCAGGACTTCTACGCTTTTCCCGATCATGGCTCTGTAGCGTTCCAGCGATTTACGGTTCTGCAGGTCGATAATCTCGTTTAAACGCCGATTCTTGACATCGGCGGGGACATCGTCCTGCATGGTGCGGTTGGCCAGGGTGCCCGGCCGGTCCGAATAGGCAAACATGAACGCCCAGTCAAAGCCCACTTCCTCCATGAGACTGAGGGTTTGGGCATGATCCTCTTCCGTTTCCGAGCAGAATCCGGCAATGACGTCCGTGGTGAGGCCGCAGTCCGGCATGACGCTACGGATTTTAGCCACACGTTCCAGGTACCACTCGCGGTCGTATTTGCGACGCATTTTTTCCAGCATGCGCGAACTGCCGCTTTGCACCGGCAGGTGGATGTGGTGGCAGATATTGGGATGGGCGGCCATGGTCAGGATGACCTCGTCGCTGATATCCTTGGGATGGGAGGTGGCAAAACGTACGCGGAGGTCCGGCGCAACGGCGGCCACGCGGGCAAGCAGACCGGCGAAGTCCACCGTTTCTGTCCCGCTCTTCCACAGGTAGCTGTCCACGTTCTGTCCCAGCAGCGTAACTTCCTTATACCCTTTTTGATACACATCGCAGGCTTCCCGGACAATGGAATGGGCGTCACGCGAACGTTCCGCGCCACGGGTATAGGGCACCACGCAGTACGAGCACACGTTGTTGCACCCGCGCATGATGGAAATAAAGGCCGATATGCCATTTTTGTCCGTACGGACCGGCGTAATGTCCGCGTAGGTCTCCTCACGGGAAAGGAGAACATCAATCTGCGGGCTGTCCGGCGAGATGGCCTCCAGCAGGCGGGGGAGGGAACGGTAGGCGTCCGGGCCCACCACCAGATCTACCTTCCGGGTGTCCAGCAGTTTGTCTTTCAGGCGTTCTGCCATGCAGCCCACAATGCCCACCAGCGTACCGGGACGGGCTTTGCGCTGCTGGTTGAACACCTCCAGCCTGCCCCAGATGCGTTGTTCCGCATTGTCGCGGATGGAGCAGGTGTTGGCCATAATGAGGCTGGCCTCTTCCATGCGCTCCGTACGGGAGTATCCTGCTTTCTCCAAGATGGAAAAAATCACTTCGGTGTCATTTACATTCATCTGACACCCGTATGTCTCAATATAGACTTGCTTCATCGTTTTCCTCCGTAGGCAAGGTCGCCGGCATCTCCCAGACCGGGGATAATGTAGTTGTGGCTGGTGAGCTCCTCGTCGATGGCGGCTACCCAAAGGGTGTATCGGTTATCCAGCTTCTGCTGGAGCTGGTCCACGGCATAGCGGCTGGCGACCGGACAAACCATGTGAATGACTGCGGCCTCACCGCCTTCTTCCTCCAGTTTGTTCAGGGCGCTTTCCATGGAGGCGCCGGTGGCCAGCATGGGGTCTGCGATGATGAGGGTTTTCCCCTCCAGCTCCGGGCTGGTGCAATAGTCTGCAAATACCTTGAAATAGTCCCCTTTCCCGTATTTGCGGAAAGTGGAAAGGAAGGCGCTTTCTGCGCGGTCGAATACGTGCAGCAGGCCGTTTTGCAACGGCAGGCCGGCCCGCAGGATGGCGGCCACGACCAGCGGCGTATCCGGGGTGGAGACCCGGGCTACGGCCAGGGGAGTGGTGACGTCCTTCTCCGAGTAATCCAGTGTTTTGGAAATTTCATAGCCGAATACGCTGCCAACCCGTTCCAGATTGGTGCGGAAACGCATGCTGTCCTTCTGGATGCGGGCATCGCGGATTTCCGCTACATAAGTGTTCAGAATGGTGTTTTGCTGTCCAAGATTAACGACTTTCATACGCTTGCAGTTTTTCGGGTCCAACTACAAAGATAGCAATATTTTTGGATACGGATAGCATTACTCGGCCTTTCCTATCCGTTCTTCGCTAAAGGAGTAGAAGGAGTCCTCGGCAATAACTACATGGTCTGCCAGGCGGATCTCCACGGCCGAGAGGGCTTTGCGAAGCACCTCCGTCTGGTAAATGTCCGCCTGTCCGGGGCGGGGAGACCCCGACGGATGGTTGTGTACGAGGATGACATAGGAGCATTGTTTTTCAATGGCTTTCCGCAGGATACGCCCGGTATCAATCAGGGTGCTCTCCAGAGAGCCGGATGTAATCATTTCCCTGCCAATCAGGAAGTTGGCACGGTTCAGGTACAGGACCCAGCATTCCTCATGGTCCAGGTTCTTGAGCTGCGGCAACATATACTGATAGACCATTTCCGGCGAGGTGATGGCCCGCTTGTCCACGACCACCTTTTCCTCGAAGGCGCGCCGGCCCAGTTCCAGGGCGGCGGCGATGGTGATGGCCCGGGCCTCTCCCACGCCCTTGTGGCTTACCAGTCTTTCCAAGGGCATGATGCTCAGCAGGCTCAGCCGGCCGCCGGCGCTTGTCATCAGTTCCCGGGCAACATCAATCACATTCCGGCCGCCGGTCCCGCTACCCAGCAGGATGGCCAGTAATTCGGCATTTGAAAGGGCCTTTGCACCGCGCAGGCGCATCTTCTCCCGGGGCCTTTCGTCCGGGCACAATTCCTTGATTCGCATAATACCAACCCCTCATCCTTTACGCTCCCGCCCTGGCAAGCAAAATAGGGGACCGGCAAGGTACAACAGAAAAATGAAAAACAACACAATCGGTTGAAAGATTGTGTTGTTTTACATGATTTTTTTTCTGTTTCTACCGATTCTATTGGAGAAATGCAATGATTTCACCCTTTTGAACGGCGTCGCCCTGCTTGCCGGGAACGGCGACAACTTGTCCTTCCACGGCCGCAACCACCTCTTCAAGCCCATAATAGGTTTGTACGTGACCCATTACCTCTCCGGCTTTTACCTTCTTGCCGATGACCGGTGCGCTGGAGGCATCGTCCACATCCACTTCCCAGAGCAACTGGCCCTTGACGGGGCTCTGTACGGGTGTGGCCTTGGGATAGCGGGCGGTGTATTCCTCCATGCTGAATTTGGGCATTTCCACCACGGGGCGTTCCACCACAATGGGGGCGCCGGCCTTGGCCTTGAATTCCTCCAGTTCTTTGTTGAAGCGCTCC
>CAMZCW010000010.1 GCA_947305045.1 uncultured Bacteroidales bacterium
TAAAGGAAGTGGTGGACAGCGCCGGTGAGATTATCCTGTTCATCGACGAAATCCACACGCTGGTGGGCGCCGGCCGCTCCAGCGGAGCCATGGATGCATCCAACATCCTCAAGCCGGCCCTGGCCCGCGGCGAGCTGAGGACCATCGGCTCAACTACCCTGGACGAGTATCAGAAGTACTTTGAGGCCGATAAAGCCCTGGAGCGCCGCTTCCAGATGGTAATGGTGGACGAGCCTTCGCCCGCGGAGAGCATCGCTATCCTACGTGGCCTGAAGGAACGTTACGAGAACCACCACAAGGTGCGTATCGAGGATGACGCGCTCATAGCCGCCGTGAACCTGAGCCACCGTTACATCACCTCGCGTTTCCTGCCGGACAAGGCTATTGACCTGGTGGACGAAGCCGCCTCCAAGCTGCGCCTGGAAATGAATTCCGTGCCGGAGCCCATCGACGAGCTCAACTCCGCCATTCGGCAGAAAGAGATTGAGCGTGAGGCGATTAAGCGCGAAGGCGTGTCCGTGAAACTGGAGAAACTGGAGGCCGAACTCAAGGAGCTGCAAGGCAAGCGTGAAGGCCTCATGAAGCGCTGGAACGAGGAAAAGGACACCCTGAACGGCCTGCAGACGGCCCGCCAGGAGATGGAAGAGTTGAACCTCCAGGCCAAAACGGCCGAGCGCAACGGCGACTACGCCAAGGTGGCGGAGATCCGCTATGGCCGCATGGCACAAACCCAAAAGCGGATTGACGAGCTCACCGCCAAGGCTGAATCCATCAAGGAACCGCTTGTCACTGAGGCGGTTACCCCGGAAGACATTGCGGAGGTAGTGGCCAAATGGACCGGCATCCCCGTGAAGCGGATGCTGGAGAGCGAGAAGGACAAACTCCTGCGCATGGAAGCGGAGCTCCACAAGCGCGTGGTGGGCCAGGACGAGGCCATCCGTGCCGTGGCCGATGCCGTCCGCCGCAACCGTGCGGGCCTTTCCAGCGAGAAGCGACCCATCGGCTCGTTCCTGTTCATGGGCACCACCGGCGTGGGTAAAACCGAGCTGGCCAAGGCGCTGGCCGCGTTCCTGTTCAACGACGAGAACATGATGACCCGTATCGACATGAGCGAATACCAGGAGCGGCACACCGTTTCCCGCCTGGTAGGTGCGCCTCCGGGATACGTGGGCTACGACGAGGGCGGTCAGCTCACCGAGGCCGTCCGGCGCAAACCCTACTCCGTGGTGCTGCTGGACGAGATCGAAAAAGCCCACCCGGACGTGTTCAACGTGCTGTTGCAGGTCCTGGACGACGGCCGCCTCACGGACAACAAAGGCCGCACGGTGGACTTCAAGAACACCATCCTCATCATGACCTCCAATGCCGGGGCCGATATCATCCAGTCCTACATGGAAAAACTACCGGAAGTGAACGGGGTCGATATGCAGGCCATCGCCACGCGCCGTTCCCTGCTGGACGAATGTTCCCGCAAGGTGCTGGACGTGCTCAAGATGACCGTTCGGCCGGAGTTCCTGAACCGTATTGACGAGATTATCATGTTCGACCCGCTTACCAAGGCCGATATCCGCGACATCCTGCACATCCAGGAGGCGGACCTGCAGCACAAGCTGGCGGACAGCGGCATCACCGTGCAGTTCACCCCGGCCTTCGAGGACCATATGGTGGAGCACGGCTATGACCCTGCCTACGGCGCCCGCCCGGTGAAGCGCGTGATGCAGCGGGAACTGGTGAACCTCCTTGCCAAGAGCATCCTGGACGGCACCGTTCACAAAGACTCGGTGATCACCGTGGACGCCGCCGGCGGCGAGGTGGTGGTGCGATAATTTCGCGTGACAGCTAACTCGTTGTACCAGAGTAAGTTACAATATAATCCTCGTTCGAATTTTGAACGAGGATTATTGCGTTATCACCTATGAGTCAAGCACTTAGCTGTCACCCAGGATGTGTGCATGGTTCAGTGAGGCTATGAAGGGACCGGCGCAATGCGAGAAAGCCGCCGGCGGGGTGAGCTGACGGCTGAAGGGTCGATAAAAGGAGATGCCCAGTCCGGGCCGGGCATGACAGAGGAATTACTCTGCGACTTCCGGGTTTTCCTGAGAGATGGGGAAAGCGGGGGCCTCTTCGGGGGCCTGCTCTGCCTGGTTCAGGATTTCCGTGCTGATGGCCTCGTTGGAGCCGCCGCGGGTGTTGCCACGGCCCACGAACACGGTGATAACGGAAACAACCAGGATGAAGGCTACAAGATACCAGGTAGCTTTTTCCAGGATGGTAGCCGTCTGGCGCACACCCAGGGTCTGGTTGGCGGAAGTGAAGTTGGTTGCCAGGCCGCCGTCCTTGCCGTTCTGGAGGAGGACAACCGCAATCAGGAGAATGGCCGCGATGATGATGAGAACGACCAAAACTGTAAACGCTGCGTTCATATATTTTACCTTATTAATTATCTAACTTGTCGATAAGGGATGCAAAGTAAGCACTTTTTTCCGGGATTTCCAAAATCAGACGGGAATAAATGCGCCGCGCTTCCTCTATCCGGCCCTGTTCCTGGAAGATGCGCGCCAGGGTTTCGGTGGCAAAGCGGTCTGCCATCTGGGCACCGGCCTGGTCCTCTGAGGCACTCTCCTGCCGGGTTTTGGCCGCAAAGCGGGAGAAGATATTGTCTCCGCTCTGCCGCACGTTGTCATACTGGGCCTGTGAAAAATAATCTCCCCCAACCGCACGCACCTGGTGTTCCTGCACCACTTCCGGGGCCGATGGCTCCTCCATGTAGGAAGACAGCAGCGCACGCAGGTCTTTGTCTGAGCAGTCTGCCTGGCGGCCCTGGCGCAGCAGGACGGCCACTTTGCCCCGGTCCGGCACAAACAGCGCTTCCGCCGCGAACTGGTCCTCTCCCCAGTCCTCCCCCATCAGGGCCATGCGCCGGCACAGTTCCACGCGGGCAGCCCCGTACCAGGGATACAGGTTCACCACGCCCGCCAGTTCATCCAGCGTAAGCGTATGGATATTGATATAAGAGGAACCTACCACTGGGCTACCGTTGCGTTGAAAATGTCTTCTACTATTTTATCCACGATGGTTTCGCAGAGGGTCCCTTCCACGGAGTCCAGCGTAAGGGTGGCGTCAAAGTCCTCATAGGCGCTGAAGGACTTGTTTTCCACATTGTCTTCCGGGTATTTCTTGTTGGTGAAATCCACCTTTACCGTAACGGTGAGGCGGCTCTGGGAGGCCATTTCGTCGGCCGTTACAGCCGTGGCTTTTACATCGTAGCCGGTAATCTCGCAGACCAGCTCCAGATCTCCGTCCACCTCCACCTGCTCCAGGCTGGTAAGTTTGCGGAATTTTTCCTGCAGGGCCTCCGTGAGCTGGCCGGACAGGGCCGGATTCACGCGCAGGGCCTTGTACTCCACATAGGGAATGGTGATACTTTTCACGTCCGGCTGAATGGAGGTGCCGGAGAAAGAGTAGATGCCGCAGGCGGCGACGAGACAGCCGGTCAAGCCGGCTGTGACGAAAAGACGGCAGGCGGCGACGAGACGTATGAGGGATTTCATCATTTTTTTCGGTATTCTGCAGGTAATTTGCGATACAGGGTGCGTTCGCTCATGCCCAGTTCCTCCGCGGCCTTTTTGCGGTTGCCGTGGTATTTTTCCAGCGCCTGGCGAATGAGGTCCTCCTCATTGCGCCGCACGCTCAACGTTTCCTCATGGGATGGCGCGGGAACATGCACAACGTGCTGCCGCTCAGGCTCTTCCTCCTGCTCCTGCCACTCAGCCTCCTCCTGCACAGCCGCCGCAGGGGCGGGCAGTTCCCGGCGATCCAGACGGGCCTTCAGGGCATCCACCTCCTGCTTCAAGTCAAAGATGGCCTTGAAGATGGCCTGCCGCTCTTCCGTATTGAAGGCCGATGACGGCTGCGGGCCGTCGTACAGCGCAGGCAGCGGCTCCCCTTCCTCCCGGGGCATATACGGTTCCAGTTCCCGGGCACTGAGCTCTATGCGCTGCAGCGCCGGAGTCACCTTTACCGACACCTGGGCCGTAAGCGACTGCGTAAAGCCCTGCAACTGACGGATGTTGCCCGGCCAACGGTACCCCTCCAAGAGGCGGATGGCGTCCGGCCGAAGGGAAATCTTGCACATGCCGTTCACCTCCGAGAAGTCCGAGGTGAACTTGCGGAAGAGCAGGTAGATGTCCGACTTGCGGCCCCTGAGGGCCGGAATGCGGATTTGGGCGGCGCTGAGGCGGAAGTACAGGTCCTCGCGGAACTTACCTCGCTTGACCGCCTCGTACAAATGGACATTGGTGGCCGCCACAATGCGCACATCCGTGTGTTCCACCTTATTGGAACCCACCTTGCGATACTCGCCGCTTTGCAGCACACGTAGCAGCAGGGCCTGTGATTCCAGGGGAAGTTCTGCTATCTCGTCCAGGAAGAGGGTGCCGCCGTCCGCCTCCTCGAAATAGCCTTTACGGTTATCCGAAGCGCCTGTAAAAGAGCCCTTTACATGGCCGAACAGTTCCGAATTCACCAGTTCCCGGGGCAGCGCGCCGCAGTTCACGGCAAAGAACGCTCCCTGCCGGCGGGCGCTGTACTGATGGATGATACGCGCAAAACTCTCCTTACCCACACCGCTCTCTCCCTGGATGAGGACACTGAGGCCGGTGGGCGCAAATTTCACCGCCGTTTCCAGCGCGTCGTTGAGCGCAGGATCGTTGCCGATGATGTCGTATTTGTTTTTTAACGCCTGTAAATCCATAGTTCTGCAAAGATACTCAATTTTTCAATAAAAATGCGTATATTTGTGCTCTGGCGGTTAGCTATTAAACCTTATTCTATAACATGAAGAAGACTCTTAAATTCCTTGCAGTTGCTGCTCTGGCAGCCACGGCCGCAGCCTGCGCCTCTCCGGAGAAAATGGCCAAAATGGCCGAGAATGTAAAAGTGGAATGCGTTCCCCCGGTGCTGGAAGTCGTGAACGGCACCATCGACGCCAACGTATCGGTCACCTATCCCAAAGGGTATTTCAACCCCAAGGTTATTGTGGAAGTAACGCCGGTGCTGGTATATCAGGGCGGCGAGGCCGCCATGAAGTCCTTCAAATATCAGGGCGAGGACGTCCGAAACAATTACAAAGTGGTGTCCGCAGACGGCCAGAAGGTCAGCGAAAAAGTCCACTTTGACTATGTCCCCGGCATGGAGCAGTGCTACCTGGAGTTCCGCGGCAAGGTATCGGCCGGCAAAAAGAGCATCAACCTGCCCGTGAAAAAAGTGGCAGACGGTGCCATCGCCACCTATATGCTGGTAAAGAAGGCCGGCAACGTCTCTTTCAAGGCCGACAACTACCAGGAGGTTATCTCCAGCACCACCGAAGGCCAGATCAAGTACCTGGTGAACAGCTCCGAGGTACGCAGTTCCGAGCTCAAAGGTGAGTCCGTGAAGGAATTCCTGGCCCGCCTGGACGAGATTTCCGCCAACGAGCGCACCAAAGTGACCAGCACGGAGATTGTGGCCTACGCCTCCCCGGAAGGCGATATGGGCAAGAACGAGAAACTCTCGGACAACCGCTCGGAAAGCGCCGGCAAGGCCTGGAAGCAAGTCACCAAGGGCCATGAGGCCACGGACCCCACCGTCCGCAGCGTCGGTGAAGACTGGGAAGGTTTCCAGCAGCTGGTAGCCCAGAGCAACCTGGAAGACAAAGAGCTCATCCTCCGCGTCCTGTCCATGTACAGTGATCCCGCCGTACGGGAGAACGAAATCCGCAACATGTCCCAGGTGTACACCGCCCTCAAGGGGGAAGTGCTCCCGGAACTGCGCCGCGCCCGCCTCATCGCCAACGTGGAATTCAAGAACTACAGCAACGAAGAACTCCTGGACCTGCTGGAGAACAACGCCAATCTCCTGGATGAGGAAGCCCTCCTGAAAGTGGCCTCCCTGGTGCGCGAGCCTGCCCAGAAGGAAGAAATCTACAAGCGCGCCATCAGCCGCTTCGGCAGTTCCCGCGCCATGTTCAACCTGGCAGCCCTGTACCTGAAACAGGGGGCCGATGCCAAAGCAGAGGCCGGCCTGGCGGAACTGGATGCCACAGATCCGGATGTGATCAACGCCAAAGGTGTTCTTGCCCTCCACAAAGAGGACTACAAAGCCGCAGAAACCGCTTTCCGCACTGCCGGAACGGAGGATGCCAAAGCCAATCTGGGCGTAGTGCTCATCCTTACCGGCCGCTATGAAGAGGCCGCCCAGGCCCTCAAGGACGTCAAGGGCTGCTGCCACAACACCACCCTGGCCTACATTCTCACGGACCAACTGGAAAAAGCCGCCGAGAGCGCCAAATGCAAAGACCCCAAGGTTTCCTACCTGAAGGCCATCATCGCTGCCCGTCAGGGCAACGCAGACGGCGTAAAATCCAACCTGGAGGCAGCCTTCAAGAATCAGGAACTGAAGGACCGCGCCACCAGCGACATTGAGTTCGCCGGTTATCAATTTTAATTTACGGCCGTGAAAACCGGTCTCATCCTGGACATCATCTTCGGCGCGCTTATGCTGCCGGGGATGATGTTCCTTTTCCCGGTTGCCGAATGGATTCAGTGGCATCCGGGCTATGTCCTCGCCTACGGCATCTGGCTCTACGCCATCTGGCTGCTATGCCGCCGCTTCCTGGGGCCGCAGCTGTTCCAGAGCTGGCGTGGCATCATCTCCGTGGGCTCCGTCCTCTTCCTGGTGGTCTCCGTCACTTTCCTGATGACCCTCACGCAGGTGGATTTCCCGGGCGTCACCACGGAGCTGGGGACCCTGGGCCTGCACCAGCGCGCCATGTGGATCCTGCTCATCGCCGTACTGGCCAACGGCCTGCCCGTGGGCTACTGGCGGGCACAGGCAAAAGACCTGCAGGAGACCCGGGAGGTAGCCAGGGCCGTGGACAATGCCAGAGAGGCGCTGGAAACCCGCCGCGCGGAGGCGGAAACAGGAGAAGAAATCCAGGTGAAAGCCGGGTACAAGACCCAGCATATCCCCGTGTCGGCCATCCGTTTTATTGAAGGGCGAAACAATTACGCCTGTTTCCACCTGGACCACCGCGAGGATATCGTCTCCAAAATTCCGCTCAAGGATGTGCTCCCCCTGCTGCCGGAGGGCGCGTTCGTGCGCATCCACCGCTCGTATATTGTCCCGCTGTGGCGCATTGAAAAACGCTCTTCAACAGCCGTGAAGCTCATGGGGATGGACGAGGCCCTTCCGGTAGGACGAGCCTACAAAGACGTTTTGAAAAACAATGGCTAAAGACTTTTATGCAACCCGGTCCACCGCCTGGTGGAAGGTGGCCATTGCCATGATTGGCAGCTGCCTGTCCGGCGTTACCTTTGTGTCGGTACCCGGCATGGTGGGCAGCGTGGGGTTTGGCTACCTGCAAATGTGCGTTGGTTTTTTCCTGGGGTATCTGGTGATTGCCTTCGTGCTCACGCCGCTGTATTTCCGCCTCAACGTGGTATCGGTGTACCAGTACCTGGAGCGGCGTTTCGGCACGGGGGCCCACAAGACGGGCGCCTGGTTCTTCTTTATTTCCAAGATGCTGGGGGCGGCCGTACGACTGTTCCTGATGATTGCCACGCTGCAGCTGCTGGTGGCCGGCCCGGCGGGTATTCCCTTCTGGGCAACCGTGCTGGTGGTGATGCTGCTGGAATGGCTGTACACTGTGCGGGGCGGCGTAAAGGCGGTGATCGGCCTGGATATGGTAAAAACCCTTTCCATGGTGGTGGCGGTGGTGCTGTGCCTGGTGCTTATCGCGCGCGAAGTGGGGGCCCCGGACACCTCGCTCATGCGGGTGTTCTATTTTGACGATGTGAACCACCCGCAGTTCTTCTGGAAGCAGCTCGTCGGGGGGCTTTTCACCGTGGTGGCCACCACCGGCATGGACCAGGACATGATGCAGCGCACCCTGGCCTGCAAGAGTGTACGGGACTCGCAGAAGAACCTTATCGTGAGCGTGTGTCTGCAAATTGTCACTATCGCCCTCTTCCTTTTCCTGGGCGTGTACCTGTTTCAGTTTGCAACCCTGCATGGCCTGGAAGCCAAGGGGGACACCCTTTTCCCGGCCGTCGCCTGGAGCGGGCTCCTGCCTGCCTCGGGGCTGGTGGCAACGCTGTTCATCGTAGGACTTGTGATGGCGGGCTTTCCGGCCGGCGGAAGTGCGTTGACCTCCTTAACTACGTCGTTTACCATCGACATTCTTGGGGGAAAAGACAGCCAACGCAGCTGGATTCATACCGGAATGGCGGTCTTGATGGCCGTTTGCATCCTGGTCTTCAACGCCCTCAACAGCACCTCCGTGATAGACGCCGTGTACCGCCTGGCCAGCTATACCTACGGCCCTATTCTGGGCCTGTTCAGCTTTGGCCTTTGCTGCAAGGCACAGGTGCGGGACCAGTGGGTACCGGCCGTGGCCATAGCCGCCCCCCTGCTGTGCCTGGTCCTGGACCTCAACTCCGTACGCTGGTTTAACGGCTACCACTTCAGCTATGAGCTCCTTGTGATGAACGCCGCGTTCACCATGCTGGGACTGTGCCTTCTGATTCGCAAAAAACACTAGGTCGATATGAAAAAAACGCTCTCTCTCCTTCTTCTTCTCGCCCTCTGCCTGGGTGCGCAAGCCCAAATTCCGCAAAAGGAAGCATTGCTGCAGGACTTCCACGAGCGCCTGTACCGCGTGGGCATGAACATGGACCCGTACGAGTACCTCCCGGGGCCGCAAACGCCCGCCCCAAAGGGCTATAACCCCTTCTATATCAGCCATTACGGCCGGCACGGCTCCCGCAGCAACTGGGCAGGCGACCTCTATGCCCAAATTCAGGCCAAGTACCAGCGGGCCGCAGACGCCGGGCTCCTCACGGAGGAAGGCCTGCGTACCAAGGAGACCATCGACCGGCTCATTGCCCTGCACGACAACATGGACGGCCGCCTCACACCGCTGGGCGCCGAGGAACACAGGCAAATTGCCGGCCGCATGTATGAGAACTACGCGCGCGTATTTAAGAAAGGAAGCAAAAAGGTAACCGCCCGCTCCAGCGTGGTGCCGCGCGTGCTGGTGAGTATGACCGCCTTCACGGGAGAGCTCCTGAGCCGCCAAAGCGACCTGGAGATTAGCTGGGACACCGGCGAAGAAATCATGAAAATCGTGAGCACGGACTCCCCCCGCCCCGTCACCAAGGCTGTTTGGGACCTCATCCACAAGCACCAGGACAAGCACACGCCGGACACGCTGGATTTCCAGCGCCGGGTATTCCTGCGCACGGATCCGTCCGTCACGGGCAGCACCAAAACCTTTATGTCACAGACCTTTGACATGGCTGTAGGCTGCGCCGCCTTTGAGCTTGGGGACCGCATCTTCCGCCTGTTCACGGACGAGGACCTGCTGGCCTACAACCAGATTCACGTCCTGAGTTTCTACCTTCGCCAGTGCAACTCCGTGGAGTACGGCGACGACCGCATGCCTTCCGTGAATCCCACCATCGAGGATATCATTGAACGGGCCGATGCCGCCATCGCCACAGGGGAAACCGCCGCAGACCTCCGCTTTGGCCACGATTATCACGTGCTGGCGCTGGGCTCCCGCCTGGGCCTGAAAGGCATCGCGGAGCGCATGACGGCCGATGAGTGCCTGTACTGGCCCGGCTGGCGCTACACCCCCTTTGCCGCCAACATCCAGCTCATCTTCTACAAGAACAAGCAGGGCGACGTCCTGGTGAAGCCCCTCCTGAACGAGCGGGAGACGCCCGTCCTGGGCCTGGAAGGCGGCCCGTACTACTCCTGGGAAGCCTACAAGGCCTGGCTCTATGCCCACTGGCCCAAGCCCACGGACATGGAGACCGTGAATACGTTTTAACGCAAAAAGCCCTGCGCTCCGGAGATGGAGGCAGGGCTTTTGAGTTCAAACTCCCCAGAAATTATTTCTTGGTGAGGGTGGAAGGGAAATTGGCGAGGATGGTGGTGCTGTCGCCGGACAGATTCATAGTGCTTCCGGAAACTTCCACATACATGTTGCTACCCATCTTGTCGTCAAGGGTTACATACACTTTGGAACCGCTCCAGTTCCAGGACTTGATGTTAGCGGTGAAATTGCCGGTAGTGGAAACTTTGGTTTCAGTAAAGGTCACCTCGACGGTTTCGCCACCAAACAGTTCGCTCATTTTACCAGTCCAGGTGCCAACGGCGGCTTTCTTCACGCGATTGACCTCAGCGTCGTTCTTACCGGTGTCGGTGGTCTTGGTGCAGGAAGCGGCGAACAGGGCCACGGCTGCGACTGCGATAGCAGCGAAAATAGCTTTGATTTTCATAGTAAATTAATTTTAAAAAGTTAATGTTCTATTTGCATCACACAAACTTACGGCTTTTATTTCATAATTACAAATACTCGGACCATAAGTTTTTTTGTTATCTTTGCAAGTTATGAGAACAAAAATGAACTTTTGGCTACTTGCAGCCGTCCTGTTTTTGGGGTGCAGCACCACCCTGTGGGGCCAAAAACCGAAGGCCTACATTCCTGTGGAACAAATGCCCAACCTTATTCAGTGCCTTCCGCCACCTCCGGCCAAAGACTCCCCGGCGTTCAAGTATGACCAGCAGCGCTACAAATGGGGAAAGGAGCAGCGGAAAAACCCGGAACGGGCCGCCCAGGCCTGCCGGGATGCCGTCTGGACCTATGAGGCGCTGATGCAGGAATTCAGCAGCTCCTTCGGGATGCACATTACCCGGGAGGAAACGCCGGCCATCTGGAATGTGGTTACCCGCAGCCTGAGAACCATCGGCAACATGGCGCGCGCACCCAAAGCCTATTATCATCGGCAACGTCCCTTTGAATATTATAAGGAGCCCACGCTCAGCGGCGAGGATGACGGCCTTCGCGGGGAGGGCAGCTATCCTTCCGGCCATACGCTTCGCGCAACGGCAACGGGCCTGGTGCTGGGTCAGATTAACCCCGCCAACGCCAACGCCATTTTTGCCCGCGCCTGGGACGCCGGCGAAAGCCGGGTGATTGTGGGCGCCCACTGGCAGAGCGACGTAGACAACACCCGCTCAGCTGCCGCCTTCGGCTTTTCCGTGCTGCAGACCTGCCCGGAATTCCAGGCCGATATGGCCAAAGCGCAGGAAGAGTTCCAGCGTTTATCCATCGGCCGGGACTATTTTGTTCCCATTACGGACGTGGTACCGGACGCGATTCTGGAAATCCGCTATTTTGGCACCTATAACTTTGTGGGAGAGCGCATTGACGGGTACAAGGCCCCTACCGCCCTGCTCACCAAAGAAGCCGCAGCCGCATTGAAGGCTGTCAGTGACGATGTGATGGCACAGGGATATCGACTCAAAATTTACGATGCCTACCGTCCGCAGTGCGCCGTGGACCATTTTGTACGCTGGGCCGCCAACGTCTCCGACACCCGCATGAAAACCTATTTTTATCCGAACCTGGACAAGAGCGTGCTCTTTGATCAGCTGTACATCATGGAAAAAAGCGGCCATACCCGTGGTTCCACCGTGGATCTGACGCTCTTTGACATGGCCACGGAAAAGGAAGTGGACATGGGCGGCACCTTTGACTGGTTCGGCCCGGAGAGCCATCCGGACTACAAGGATGGGCTTACCCCGGAGCAGTACGCCAACCGCATGATCCTGCGGGAAGCCATGCTTCGCCACGGCTTTCAGCCGCTGGAGACCGAGTGGTGGCACTTCACCCTGAGCAAAGAACCCTTCCCGGACCGTTATTTTAACTTCCCGGTGGAATAGGCCTACTTCCACTTCTTGGAGAAGAGGGTGGGAGAAACCACCAGCGAGAACCAGCCCCAGTGGGCATGCTGGCCCACGCCCTCCTGCTTGAGCCGGGCCATGGTCTCGGTGCCCATCATGTAGGTGTACCCCACCGACAGGGCGATGAAGCTGTTGAAGGTGTAGCCCAGCTGCACGTCTACGCTGTGTCCCAGCGTGCTGCCCAGGTCCTTGAGCTGGGTGGCCACGGCCAGGTAGTGGTAGGTGATACCGCAGTCCAGCCCCTTCCAGGGCTTGCCGGAGGCACCGATGAAGGCGTTCTGTAAACCGGGCGTAAAGCCGTTGATATAAGCACTTTCATAAAAATAATCCAGCAGACCGTAGAATTTGGTGCGGGAACCGTTGATGGGGGAAAAGCCGCGAATGACATCGTGGTGCACCATCCCGAGCTTTCCGCCGTAAATCACCGGGACATAGTCGTCGCCGCTCAGGTAGTCATAGCCCAGCACAAAGCCATAGCGGCTTGAGGGGTTGATGGAGGCCTTGGCGCTGGCCATCCAGGCCTGAATGGGAATGGCGCCCATACCTTCACCGACCCACCTGCCTGACTGCCGGTAATAGGCGCCCTCTACGGTCACATATTTGGGATGGTAGTTCAGGTAGCCGCCGTACATTTGCTGGTACACCGTGCGGGGAGGGTTGTAGGCACTCCCCTCTTCTCCGGCCTGCAGGCCCATATTCATGAAAAGAAGCGATACGCCCAGCGGGAACACAGGGATATCGTAATGATACCAAAGCGTTTGCATGCTTTTATAGGGCTGTGCGCCACCCACGTAATAAGTGCCATAATACACGTTGTCGCCGTTCTGGTTGAAGGACAGGATGGCGTGCACTTTGTGCCCATGGCCTTCATAGCCCACGCGAAGGGCGTCGTGCGAGCGGGATGCATTGGCAAAGTCGTTGGTGCCGATGATACGTTCATCGTCATAAGAGAGGGCGATGCGCCCCACCTGCGCAAACAGGCCGAACGGCGCCGTTGCCTTCACCCAGCCCTCGTACAGGCCTACGGACAGGTTGCCGTTCATGCCCCAGACGGCGTTGTTCTGGAGGGTCAGGTGCGTCTGGAACCACTGCTTGTACTGGTAGTCTGCAAGAACACGGATACGGCCCATGATAAAGGCCGACCGCCCCTCCTTGGACAGGCTTGCGCGGGGCAGGCCGCCGGCGCAAATTTCACCGTGTGTAAGGAAGTTCAGGCCCACGTTGAGGCTGTGCTTCACCGAGTCTGTCCGGGTGACTGTCTGGGCGAAAGCCATGCTGCCCGCCAGCAGCGCCATGGCACTGATTATTAGTTTTTTCATGCGATACGTGTTTAGCTAAATGCAAATATACATATTGTGCGGAATTATTTGTACATTTGCCTCAAAGAAAACAATTTGCCATGAAAGCACTCAAATCCATTCTTGCATTTGCGCTTGGGCTCGTTTGCACCGTAGCGCTGGCCCAAGATTCCCTGAAAGAAGTGGTAGCCTCCGGAAACAAGGTCTATGTCCGGATTGTGAACGACCAGGAGCATCCCCTCCCGGCCGATGAAATTGAGGACGTCACCCGGGAATTTGCCGCCGCCGGCGCCTGGGAGCGCGTAGAAGAGGCCTCCGAGGCCGATTTCATCCTCAACGTGGAGGCCAAAAAGAAGGTGGTCTTCAACAGCCCCCGCACCTGGCTCACTCCTTCCGTTGTGGACAAGGACGGCAACGTGCTCTGGAAAGGAGACACCTACAAGGCCGATGCCACCATGTTCAACGGCTACCGCGCCACCAACACCTGCATCACGAAGGTCATCGAAAAAGGCTTCCAGGGGAACCTGTTCAAGAAGGCCGGGAGGTAATCCGGCTGCTTGCCCGCTTGCCGGGCCCGGCCGTGGAGTCCCCCACTGTTTAGGTGCTGAAGGCCCATCCTCTGGACCCTCAGCACCTTTTTCCACCCCGGGCTGCAAAAGGTTGGCGGCCCTTTTGTCAATGGTTGGTTTTTACACTGCCAACCTTTAACATTGTATCCCCCACTCACATAGCTCAGTTGCCATTCCCCTGCAAAAGGTTGGTCAGACAAAATCCAACCTTTTGCATACGCGCTACCAACCTTTAACACAGAACACGAACCATCGAGCACACTTCCCGCCTGGCCGCTCCGTCCGTCTGGTTTACCCCGTAGTGCCTGCTCCGTAGCCCTCGTCCTCAATAAAGCTCGATTTTAAGGACGAGAGGGGCGAAACGGGCGTCCCGTCCTCAAAAGCGAGGCAAAACAAGGACGAAAACAGCCGGCTGCTTGCGCAACCGGCTGAAATTCAATCACTTTGCGGAGGGGACGAGATTCGAACTCGTGGTACAGAATAACCCGTACGGCAGTTTAGCAAACTGCTGGTTTCAGCCACTCACCCACCCCTCCGGGCTTAAAGCGAAAGAAACGCACCGGGACGGACCCGGGCTCCGTCACAAAGGACGGGACTGCAAAGATACGGATTTTTTGACAATTCACAAGACTTTTCTTATTTTTGTGATGGTAAATCGCCATAAGATGAAAGCAAAAAGTTCCTTCTGGGTTGTTCCCGCCCTGTTTTTCCTGGTAGCTGCCGGTATCAATATCTATGGCAAGGCGCAAGGACTGGCCATGGCCGATACGGTAAAACCCGCCCTCCTTCCCCTCCTCGCAGCAACCACCCTGGTTGCGGCCGGAGGTGCCGACTCGCGCAATACGAAACTGCTTTTATCGGCCCAGCTGCTGGGTTGCGTGGGTGATACGCTCCTGCTGTTTACGGGCTTCCTGCCGTTCATCGGCGGGATGGCGGCCTTCCTGCTGGGGCACCTTTGCTACATCTCGCTCTTTGGCCATGCGTCCTGGAAAGGCCTGGGGTTCAAAACCTGGATTCCCGCCCTTGTCATCATGGCCTGCCTGGTAGCCGGACTCGTCCATATCCTCCGGGTGGAAGGCGACCTGCTTCTCCCCATGTGCGTATATGGAATGATCCTGATGCTCCTGATTTTCAGCGGCCTGGCCGGCATCTTCCGCTGCCGGGAAAACGCCTGGTGGCTCATCCTGGCCGGCACCCTGCTTTTCACTTTCTCGGACAGTCTCATTGCCCTGGAAACCTTCTCCGAGGAGCCTGTCGGATGGACACCCGCCACCATTATGGCCACCTACCTGGCCGCCCAGGCACTCCTGGCTGCGGGTGCCCTGCGTATCAGGTCCTCCCATTAGGCGCGAGATGCGCATATTGTGTGTATATTCACGCAAAAAGCGAAAGCAAATATGGGTTCCTCCGCTTACTTTGTAAGCATGAAAAAGATACTAGCCACCCTCTTTTGCTTTGTTTCCGTCATGCTCTCCTGCGAGAAGCCCGTTAACGGAATCATCATAAACCCGCCCACCAGGCCTACAACCCCTACTACCCCCACTACGCCAACCACACCGACAGACCCGGAAGATCCGACAGATCCTGAGAATCCGACGGATCCGGAAAACCCGACGGATCCGGGAACTCCGGACACCCCGGAGACGCCCATCCCCGCCCCAGACGGCTATGTGATTATAGGTTATGCCACCTCCTGGGAAAGCCGGATGCCGGATCCCACTTACCTCACGCACATCAACTATGCCTTTGGTAAGGTGGACTCCGATTTCGAGACCCTCAAAATCAGCGGGGAATCCCGGCTTAAGAAAATCGTCGCGCTCAAATCCAGCCATCCCCAACTGAAGGTGGTGCTTTCCATCGGCGGCTGGGGCGCCGGCAATTTCAGCGAAATGGCGGCCGATGAAACCCATCGCCAGAAATTCTGCCAGAACTGCCTGAACGCCGTCAAAAAGTTCAACCTGGACGGCATTGACCTGGACTGGGAATACCCTACCAGCAGCAGTGCCGGCATATCGTCCTCCCCTGCCGACAAGCAGAACTTCACCCTCCTGGTGAAAGACCTGCGGGCCACCCTGGGCCAGGACCTCCTCATCACCATGGCCTCGTCGTCCAGCGCCAAGTACGTGGATTTCAAGGATTTCATTGACTACATGAACTTCGTGAACCTCATGACCTATGACATGGGCGACCCGCCGTACCACAACGCCGGCCTGTACAAGAGCAGCAAAACCAGGCGCAGCTGCGACGAGTCCGTCACCCTGCACTATCAGGCCGGAGTCCCCTACGAAAAAATGGTCCTGGGCATGCCCTTTTACGGCCGTGACAACAAGAACACCAAGCCCTTCACCGCCGGCGACGACGACAATTACGTCTATTACCACGACATTGTCAAAGGCGATTTCACCGACTGCTGGGACGCCACGGCCATGGTCCCCTATTTGACCGACGCCGCCGGCACCATGATGCTCAGCTACGACAACGAGACCTCCATCGGCCTCAAAGCCGACTATGTGAAGCAGAAGGGGCTTAAAGGTGCCATGTATTGGGCCATTGAGGGTGACGACAACGACTGGACCCTCTCCAAGGCCATCGCCAGCCGCCTGATTGGCTGGGTGGATCCCAACCCGCCGCAGCAGCCGGAACCGGAGTCCTTCCTGGCCACCAACCAGTACGTACAGAAGTTCCTGGAAGAAGTGGAATATCCCTGCACCAACAATCCGGACACCGACAAGGAGTACTCCTACTCCAGCATCGTGGGTTACCCCGGCGGCGGCCCCAGCGAGAACAACATTGAGATTCCCCCCACCTACACCATCACCTGGACGGCGGCGTCCGGCAGCCAGAAACTGCGCGTATGGGAAGGCAGCTGGAGCCGGGAATATTCCCTTTCCGGCAGCGTAGGCAGCCAGGACATCACCAACCTGGTGCCCAACACCACCTACAACTGGACGGTAACCACCTCCGGCAATGCGACGGTCGCCCAAGGCAGCTTCAACACCCGCGGCCGCCTGCATCAGGTTTACTTTACCCCCAACGTGCGCAACGGCCGCGACCTGGGCGGCTACAAGGGCCTGGGCGGCAAAACCGTGGCGTTCCACAAGCTGTACCGCGGCGGCCGCATCGACAAGAAATACTGTGACGAGAATGGCCGCAAGGAAATGCTGGCGGAAGGCATCCGGGCCGAGGTAGACCTCCGCGAAGCCTCCGACGTCCCTTCCAGCTCCCCCCTGGGCAGCAGCGTCGCCTTCTACGCCCCCGGCTTTGACAGCGGCTACAACCACATGGTCCGCGACAATCAGGAAAAGGTAAAGAACACCTTCTGCTGGGTAGTGGCCCGCCTCAGGGAGAACAAACCCGTGTACTTCCACTGCGCCGCCGGCCGTGACCGTACCGCCACCCTGGCCGTCCTGCTGGAAGGCGCCCTGGGCATCAGCGAAAGCGACATGGCCAAGGACTACGAGCTCACCTACTTCTCGCCCGCAGACTGGGGCATGTCCAAGGACGACAACGGGAAGCCTTACTACGCCCACGTACGCACCACCTACAGCTACAAGTCCATCCGCAAGACCATCTTCAACCAGACGGACAGTGGCACCTACCAGGAGCGTATTGTCAAGTACCTCCTGAAAATAGGTGTTCCGCAGAAGGATATTGACGATCTGCGGAACATCATGCTCAAATAGTAACAGCGGCTAGTCCAGCCCTATGTTTGCTTCCTTTAACTTGGTCCGATAGTACTTTTTGACGTCGGACCAATGATAGTATGGATAACAGTCCGTATCAAGCGGAATGGAAGTCTCGTTCTCGTTCATGAGGAACTTCACCAGAACGTCCTTGGATTTGGGCTTCCGGTAGAAGATAAGCTGCATGTTCGCCGCCATGGGGATGAGGCGGAAGATGGAGAACTGCAGGTGCAGGTTCTCCATGTCGTCCGTAGCCCCGGTGGCCTCCGGGACGCCCAGGACATAGGAGAAGGGCAGCACCACGCTGTCGTGGCCAAAACGGAGCCGTACGCCGCGGCCGCCGGCGGTAATGACGGAGTCGGCCTCGTCCACCACGTTCTTCAGCAGCGGATACACGCGCAGCCAACTGTGCCGGGCACCGGGCATAAGGCCCTCCCAAAGGCACCAGCTGGCATTATAGGCCCGGAAAGCATCCACCATACCATCCTCCCCGAAAAGGTCCGTAAAATCGAGTTTAAGCTCGGGCAGGCAGTACATGTCCGAGGTCATGTGGTAAAGGTCATCGGCCAACTCATACGGGTCGATAAAATCCTTCGCCCGCTGCGGATCCGTGAACAGTGCCGCCATCTGCGGCTTGCCGCTCAACATGCTGTGCTTGAACTTCCGGAGTTTCTTATACAGGGCACCGTCCGTCTCCGACTCCGGAAGCGGAATGGATTTATCCGGCTTTACAATACGCTGCTCCGCCTCCGTGGCGGTCATGGTAATGTCCAGGGAAGGGTTCAGCTCCGCCAGCTCCGCGCAGAAGTTCTCCATGCTGCGCATCACGCGGCCGGTGGTGGACGACATGGCCCGCACCGTGAGCGGCTCGCTGAGGAGCGCCTGGTAGTTGCCGTACATTCTCCGGGCAATGGCCCTGTGCTGCCTGGCGCCCAGTTCCGTCAGTTTCCCGGCCCGGCCCCGGGCATCGGCCTCCGCCAGCAGGATACGTCGGCGCACATCCTTGCCATATTCGGTCAGAATGCCCAGTTTTAAGGCCGAATCCAGTTGTTTGTGCAGGCGCCGGTACTGTTTGTCACCCGTCATGTAACGCGCGCCGTGGCGGCCGTAATGGCTGATGTAGAAAGGCTCGTACCCCTTGGGCGCCGGCGTCAGGTGGCCGGTGGGCAGCGGGTAATTGACATAGTTCCCCGCCGTAAGCTCCAGGTGCGAGAGTAACTCCTCCCGCGAAGTCTGTGCCGCTGCCCACCAGCCCGACAGCAGGCACAGAAGGATAAGGATACGTTTCATGCTTACAGATTGCTGAATTCCACCTTGTGGAGCCAGGACGGGTTGCCGCTGTCGCAGTCGTCGCCAATCCAGATGCAGCCGTTCTTGTGGTCCACGCAGACGGCTTCAGGGTTCCAGTTGGCAAAATTACCAATATAATACGTATTAAGCAACTGTGTGCCGTCCCCGTTGAACAGATACAGCGTGAACGGCAGATACTGCGGCTTGTCCTTGTTGGAGTTGGAGTCAAGCACCCACAGGTAGTCGCTCACCGGGTCATAGCACAGGTCGCCCACCTCGGAGATGGTGGAGGTCACGTCGCGCAGGCTCCTTTTCCACAGCTGCGTGCCGTCCAGCGTATATTCAAACAGGCGGGCGCCCGTCTGCGTGCCAAAATACAGGTTCCCCTTGTGCCAGGCAATGCCCTCTACGCCGGAGTTGCCCATATCGGCCACGCCTTCCACCGCAAAGCCAATGGACTCGTGCGTATTGTAATTCGGGGCGGCAATCTTGTAGGCCGACTTGGAAGAACTCTCCAGGCCGATATACAGATTACCGGTAGCGGGGTCGATGGTAATGCCTTCGAAATCGGCCTCATGATAGTACTGCTGCTCGAAGGTGCCGTCAAAATTGATCCGGAACAGGGTTCCCTTGTCGTGGATGCCCCAGAGGAAGTCTTCGTCTTTGCTCAGGCAGAGGCCGGAAAGTTCCTGTACCATGGGACCACCCTTGGTGCCCAGCACAAACTTGGTGACGTTCCCCATCACCGGCAGTTCGCGGGGCTTGCCCGGGTCGATATCCTCCTCCGGACGCTCGTATCGGCCCGGAGCATCCGGATTCCCTTCCATGGCGTGCTTCACGGCGTGGCGCAGGGTTCCGGCGTCGTTGTCGTGCCTGTATTCCCAAATCATCACGCCCAGCATATTGCGACTCTTGGCATATTCCACCTTGGCGTTCAGGGACTCGATGTCCTCGTAGGAGGCGTACATGCGGCCCAGGGCGTCGCCAAGGTAGGGGACCTTGGCCACATCGTCCCAAATGCGATAATTCACGCCCTTGACGTCCATGCCGTCGCAGGTACCCTTGAAGAAGATGTCTTCCAGCTTGCTGTAGTCCACGGAAGAGGGGTAGCGGTTGCCCACCGTCTGCTTGTAGCCGTCGCCGTGCCCGTAGAAGGCCAGGCCGAAGTTCATCATCTGGTACGGGATGCCCTGCTTGCCATGGAAAATATCGTCAATGGCCTCTGCGCAGCACCGGCTGCCGGTCACCTTGCTGCGGTACAGCGAGGAGTTGTGGTAGGGCGGATTGCCCTGGTCGTAGGTCATCACGTTGATGTAGTCAATGTAGGGCAGTACGCCAAAGTTATCCGTGTACTTGCCGCTGTCGGAGGCAGCGTAGGACAGGATTTTGTCCGGCATGGCCTCGCGCATTTCCTTGAACAGGGTGACAAAGTTCTCCCAGTCCGCCGGGGAAGCGCCGTTCACATGGTCGCCGTCCTTGGCGGCATAGGTGGGGTACTCCCAGTCAATGTCAAAGCCGTCCACGCCATACTGCTCGCAAATGGCTACACAGCCGTCGATGAAGTCTTTACGCTTCTGGGGATCGCGGGCCATCTGGGACCAGCCGTCGGCATTCTTGCCCCAGCCGCCCATCTGGAGTTTCACCTTGAGCTCCGGATACTGGGCCTTGTAGGCCACGAACTTCTGCACCAGCGGAATGGTCTTGGCATCAATCTCAATCCCTTCGCCGGTGTCCTTGTTCACAAAGCGCACGTGGCCCACGTTGATGTGGGTGAAGTTGCGCACCTCTTCCAGGGACGGGAATACACTTGCCTTCGTGTACTCGGTGTAGTAGATCTCGATGATGGGAGTAGTGCCCAGGCGCGCCAGGCGCTCGGGATTGTTGACAATCTCGTCCAGGGGTTCCACAGGTTCCGGTCCCACGGGATCCACGGGCGCATCCGGGTTGAAGGGATCGCCGCCGGGGATGATGCCGCTTGTGGGCTTGGTATTGGGATTCGGGACCACCATGCCCATCACCTTGTCGGGCGAGCAGGCCCCCAAAAGACCGATGCAGGCGCTCAGCAGCGCAACGCTCAGAATTCTCGATGTTTTCATCTCGATACGTTTTAGTGTTTTCTATCCTGGCACCCGGAGGCAGGGTCAGCCGCCCCCGGATGAAAAATGTTATTCTACGATGCAACGAACAGCACCGCCGCGAGCCTGAGCCTGCTTGGAGCTGGAGGAAGCACTTCCGCCGCTATACAAGGCGCAACGGCCGCGTATTCCATCAGAGTAAGCGGTAGAACTCCAAATAATCAAACGTTCGGGGCTTCTGTAGTTTCCAAGGCCCGTTTCTTCGATGAAACCTGCGTTGGCAAACTGAGTTGCAGGATCGCCGGCCTCAAACCAGTTATATGCCGTACAAGCATTCCAACCAGTAATCTCCGAACTCTTCTTATTAAGCAGCGTAACCTCGCTGGACTTGGGTACCTTATAACCCACCGGACAGGGGTCATAGATGGTCTTGTCATCACCCCAGAAAGCCACTGTTGACTCAGAGCACCAAGTATCGGAGTCATTTGAACCCTTCGCAAACTCAGTGGGATTTTGAATCGTATGAGCCAACGTCACATTGGCGGAGCCAGAAGTAGTGAACGCATCAGCCGGAGAAGTCTTAGCGCCATTAGCGCCTGTTACAGTGTAGAAGGATCCAGCGCCCATGAAGGGATCCTTACGACCCCACTGATACATCAAACCAACAGAAGTGATGTCGGGTTGGCTGCTGGCGGTTCCGTTGGCATCCACCAATGCGCCCAGGTTACGGCTCATCATAGCCGCCGATCCAAAGCCATAAGTATTGGTCGTGATAGCAGTGGCCGGGACCCAGATATGCCAGCTCCAGAGGATCTTGTCACTTGCATCCTTGGCGGCAATGAGGGCATTACCGGCGTGCATGCTGCTAGGCGTATGGAAGACGATGGTGTAGTATTCATTGGCGTCCTGTTTGTCATAGTCAATGTCGTCAATAATGCTGCCGGCGGTTACATCTTCATCATTGTTCCAGGTTTCCCACAGAATATCAACAGAGTCAATAGTTCCGACGCCCGTTGTGCTGTTGCCCTTATAGGCCTTGAACGTGAACACCTTTCCCTTATTGGCGGCTACACCGCCGCTTAAGATGTAGCAGTTGGCATTGCCGCTGGCATCCAGTTCCGTTGCGCCTGTCATGTCAATGCTGGAACCATGCGATGTAGGAGCAACGTAGTCCTTCAGGTAAGTGGTAACATTTCCCATGGGGCGATAGCTGTTTCTGGGGACGGAGACAGCCTTCGTTGTGGACAACTCTTTCACAATGTCGCCACTCTTAATAAAATGGATGGTGAAACCGCCCGAGAACGTAACGCCCCCCGGAATGAATATCCTTGTTTCCGTACCATTATTCACAGTGCGGGAAATAGTCTTGACGGCTGTGGAGTAATCCTTCCCTGCTTCAGTATAAACCCAATCCGTGTTAATAGTATCATCTGTCTTCTTGTACAGACGAGAAGTATACTTTGTATATGATACGGTTTCGTCATTGTTCCCGGAAAGGACGTATGAATCATAGTCACCGGTTACAATAAACGACAGTATACCACATAGATTATAGAAGGTGAAAGAATTGGAATCATAACCGTCGTTGAAAGCGGACATCAAAGGATGGTTGGTTTCCCCAAAAAAGTTCTTGTTATACCAGTTCGTACTTCCGCTGTCAACCATTGTCGCAGCAGAAGCGGGATACAACGCGATAATATTTGACGCGCTGTAATTGGCACTACTACTCGCCCATTTGGCTTGATCGGCGGCATTGGTAAAATCAGGAACTGTAACAGTAAAAGATTTTCCGTCGGCGCTTATATCAGAGTCCGCGAGCGTGACAACCGTTGAATATGCTCCGCCGGCATATTTACCATGAAACAGAATTTCATCCCCCACTTCCCAGGTGGTTTTACCAGTGGCATCGTCAATGGCCAGCTTGGTGTCCGGTTCTGCGATAGTGCAGGTGAAGGTGCGAAGTACCGGTTCCTGTACGGGAGCCTGCTCTACAGCGTTCTTGTTGCAGGAAAAAGCCATTGTAGCGGCCGCGAGGGCCAGGATATACATCTTTTTCATACGGCAATCCTCCTAAATAGTGGGGAACAAGGAACCCGGATCCAACGGGTTGTAATCATAGTCCGGCACACTGCCCGATGTGGCCTGGCACACGGGCTCGGCGTAGTTTAGCTCCAAGATCAGTGTCTTGGGAGGAGCGTAAGTTTGTTTCTTCATAGGCCTTTGGTTGCAAAAGGTTGGATTTCAGGGGACCAACCATTTGCATGGTTAATTGATTTGGTTAGGTTGTGGTTAGGTTAAGGTGCAAAAGGTTGGCCGGTTAAAAACCAACCTTTTGCACCGGAAAACAATTATTCTGCTACGCAGCGGACGGAGGCGCCACGGGCCTTATAGGTTTTTTCACCATTGTAGGAAGGAGCGCGGACATCGGCACCATAAGCACGGATTTGGTCCGTGTACTCCTTTGAGGACCAGTAGAAAGTACGTTTTCTCATGACAAGGGAGCCATTACCATCGTCCACATATCCGGCAAGCGGGAATACGGAAGTTGATGCGCTGTTGGTCATCCAGAAATTGTCACTGAAGGTCCAATTATCATTGGTCTTCTTCCACATGGGGAGCTCTGCATCGTAGGCAGGGACCTTGTAACCGACCGGGCAGGGGTCATAGATGGTCTTGCTTCCCTCCTTGTCCCAAAGGTCGGCAATGGACTCTACCAGCCAGTCACAGCTACCTGCGCCATAGGAGAACTCATTGGGGTGGGCGATACCGTACTCAACCGTACGCTGGTTTGCGTCTTTGGTAAACTGGGCACCTGCCAGCATGGCCTTGGAGGGATAATCCGTAAAGTCCCGGGGACCCGGGAACGGGTCCTTGCGGCCCCACTGGTAGTACAGGCCCAGTGCTTCAACGGTGAGGGCTTCTTCGCCGGCGACAGGCGCAATCAGCGCGCCCAGGTTACGGTCCAGGATAGTACCGCCTAGCATGGCGGCTCCTGCAGGGTCTGCAGCCACCTCGGTGGCAGGGACCCAGATGTGCCAGCTCCAAAGGATGTTGCCGTCGGCGTCCTTTACGGCAACCACGGCATTACCGGCATGAATGGTCTCGGCCGGCATGGTAATGGTTACGTAACCGTCGGCATACTCGGCGGCAGCCACAACGGAACCCACAGTAGGCTCATCTGCAGTATTCCATGTCTCCCAGAAAACCTCTGCGGAAGCGACCGTACCAACACTTTCGGCGGAATTACCCTTCACGGCTTTGAACTTGTACTGTGCGCCGGCATCGGTGGTAGCAGGGATGATGTAGCAGTTAGCACTGCCCTCTTTGCTCAGGTCCGGAATTCCTCCCGGCTCACCACCGCCCTCACCGGGGTTCGGGGTAGGCGGCACAATAGCACCCTCGTTGGCTACAACGCAGCGGATGAAGGACGCGCGGGATTTGGCCGTGCTGTTGAGTTGCTGACGGGAGCCTGCCCGGACATCGATGTTCTTGCCCTTACTGTCGCTGGCAGCATCGGCCGACCAAATAGAAACCCTGTCATAAGCATGAGCGTAGCCATATTTCCCGTTGGCCTCGTCAACATATCCGCAAAGCGGGAACACCGTCACGGGATCACCAATAGTGAAGTAATAATTGATGCTTCCGTCCGAAGACCAGCCGGGGATGGTGGACAGGTCGCTCACATACAAATTCGGGCAGTCTGCAACTGCGGGAACTTTGTAACCGGGAGGACAAGGATCGTAAAGGGTCTTCTTGCCTTCGTTGTCCCACAGGGTGGCATCGGGCGTACTGTTCCAGTCAGCACCATCAATCACCACCATCGTAGTAGGTTTTTGTACACTTTCCTCGATGGAAATGGCAGCCGTCGCTGCAGAAATGGCGGCTCCCGCTATCGCAGTACCAGTTCCGCTGTTGAAAGCGGCAGGGCCCGGGAAGGGATCCTTGCGTCCCCACTCATAGGCCAAACCAATATTGGCAGCCGTGGAAGGAGCTCCGACTGTACCAGCTTCCAAGGCACCCAGATAGCGGTCCATCATGGCCGGAGTAGATATGCCATAGGTATTGTTGACAATCTCGTCGGCAGGCACCCAGATGTGCCAGCTCCAAAGGATTTCGCCAGCTTCATCCTTGGCGGCAATGAGGGCATTACCGGGCAGGAGAATTTCCGGCGTAGCAAAGACGATAAAGCCGTCGGCATAGGCCACATTGGCAATCACGCTATTAGCGACCACTTCCTGGTCGGTGTTGTAAGTTTCCCAAAGAATCTCAACACTGGCCACAGTACCCACGGACTCTGCAGAATTACCCTTCACGGCCTTGAACTTGTACTCACCGGGGGCGTAAACAAGGTAGCTGTTGGCGCTTTCCTTCTTGCTCAGGTTGGCCGGGCCTTCCTCGATTTCGGCGGCCAGCTGGCCGATGATGATGGTCTGGAGCACCTCCTCGGTCCCCTTCTTGAGAATATTCACCATACCGGTACGAATCTCACCGGTGGTGTTGTTATCCAGGGACAGGGTGATGGTGTAGGCCATAGCCTTCACATCAACCACATGAATCCACTCGTCAACGGGCTTCACCTCGGGATTTACGTTGGAAACAATGTGCGCAGTAACAATGCCGTCTTCGCCTTCGGCCATATAGTCAACCGTCTCGCTGAAGGGGATGTCCACTACCTTCAGCCCTTCGGGTTCTACCAGGAGGGTAGCAGTGGAAACGAGGCCGATACCGGAGTCGGCCACGATGAGCAGCTGGGCGGCAGCGCCATTAGCCAGAGGTGTAATCTCAATGATTTTGTCCTCATTATTGACTGCCACGGAGAAATCGAACGGATTGTAACCGGCTACGCGGACTACGGTGCCGGCGGTAGCGGCAGTAAGGGCGTAGTGTACAGGGATGGGTTCAACCTCGGTGTACACGCACTCGTCCAGCATGAGCTCAATCTTGAAGGCCTCTGCGAAGGGGATGTTCACCGTGGTGTTGTCGGACAGGGTGAGAACCACTTTGTCCTGCTCTACCTTAATGTTGGTGAAGATACCGTCCACCAGGGTGGCGCCTTCGTTCTGCACCTGTCCCAGTTTGGTCTTTTTGCCATCGACCTCCACCCAGAGGTTGCCGTCGTCGTCAATGGTGAAGACGGGTGTCTGATACACGGGAACTTCGTCGCCGTCGACCAGGATGGCGACACCGTCGATGGCCCATACCAGCGCACCGGAGCCGCTCTGGATAACACCCAGCACGGGAGCGTCAACATCGTCCTTGGGACTGATCTGGAAGTACTTCACGTCGCCGTTGGTGTAGGTGATGGTGACGCCGATGGTTTTACCGGTGTCCGGGTCTGCGTATTCCTGGACCTTGGCCACGAACACGCCCTCGCCAATGGCGGACTGAAGGGCCTGCACGTTGGATTCCAGTGCCGTGACACGGGTTTCCAGGGCGCTGACGCGCTCCTTGAGGCCGGAGTCGTCATACTCCTTGGCGCAGCCAACCAGCAGCAGCGCCATAGCAACACTTGTCAATAACTTTTTCATAAGAGGTTATATTTTATTGTTATTCGTTCTTATTCTGCCTCACAGCGGACAGAGCCGCCAAAAGCACGCGTCACGGCCTGCTTGACAGACTCATTGTTATTAATGTACATGCTGTAAGAAGTCTTGGTACTCTCGTAGTCATTACGGGCATCCCAGACAATGGCTGAGCCGTTGGCAAGCGTACCATCGACCTGCAGATAACCGCAGACCGGGAAGTATGCCAGCGGGCTTCCCAGCTGGACCACGCCGTTAGCAGCATCAAAGGTCCAACCGGCGATGGTTGAGCCGTTGTTCTGGAAGATACTGAAATGCTTACGACCGGGGATTCTGTAACCAGCCGGACACGGGTCATAGACAGACTTCTCGGCGGAAGCATCTCTTTCCACGTCGCCCCACATCATATTGTCGTTGCCGGTCGCCCAAGCACCACTCACGTTGAAAAACACCGTAGGTTTGTCAAAAACAGTCTCCGGATCCACGGGGCCCTCGGCCACGGTCATAGCCGTACCGGCGAAAGTAACCGGCTCGGTGGAATCAATGGCCGATGCACCCAGGAACGGGTCTTTACGGCCCCACTGGTACAGCAAACCGAAGGAACGAGGATTGGCAGGAGCACCAGCTTCCGTATCCACAAGGGCGCCCAGATTACGACTCATCATTTTGAATGAACCGAATCCGTAGGCATCCACGGTGACCGGCGTTTCCGGCACCCAGATATGCCAGCTCCAAAGCACGTTCTCATCTTTGTCCAATGCGGCCAGGAGGGCGTTACCGGGCTTGACGGGTGTAGGAAGTTTGAAGCAGACAGAACCGGAGTCTTCATCATAAGCGCAGCCTTCCACAACGCTGCGGGCCGTTACTTCCTCGGTGTCGCAGTAAGTTTCCCAAAGAAGTTCTATAGCGTCAATGCCTGTTATAGCCTTATCCGTATTACCCTTAACAGCCTTGAACTTGTACACGCCCGGCTCATATACGATGTAGCAGTTGGCGTTGCCTTGCAAGTCAATGGAAGTGGCCAGATCCGGGTCGATGTCATCGGCGGCATCCACCAGAAAGTCAGTAATGTCGCCCAGATCCAGGAGTTCGCCGACCTCGACAATGACTTCCTCCTTGTCCTTGAGCAGTTTCTGGGATTTGCCATCCTTGCTGAAGGTAAGGATAAAGCCCGCATCCAGCGGAAGACCGCCGGGCACGAAGAGCGTATTCACCGTTTCACCGTCAGCGACCAGCTCCGTGGACAGAATGGTGGATGTGGCACCCTCAAGGTACTGTTTCAGATTCACTTCCTTATCGGTAATCTTCACCTGATAACGGGAGAAGCCAATGTTGATGTCCTTTCGGGCTGTGAAGGAGAAAGAGTCGAAATCTCCGTCCACCACGAAGGAAACCGCACTGGTAAGATTTACGAAGTTGAAGGTTTCCCCCGTGTTGCAGGCAGCCATCAGCGGCATGTTCACCGGTTTAAAAGCGCTGTAAAAGAAGCAGTGTTTCAGGTTATCGACGGCCGATGCCGGATAGGCGGCATATAGCGTACTGGTACAGTCGTCGCGTTTGTAAGGATATAGGCCCGAGACCGTTGTGGTGGCAGATCTGCCGTCAGAAGAGATATCGGAGGCGCCGAGGGTCACGGTTACCTGGTTTTTGGCATATTCGCCGTGCACCACAATCTGGTCGCCGGCCACCCAGGCGGTCTTCATGGCCGCAGGGGCTTCTTCGCCCTCCTCCAGAACAATTTCGGGGAGGACGAAGGTGAGCGTGCGGGTTTCGGGCTTGATCTCGGGAGTCACGGGCTCCGGAGTAACAGGCTTCTGGCTGCAGGAAGCCGCCAGGGCCAGGATGCAAAGGATCGCTATTTTATCGATTGTCTTCATAATCAGATGCATTTAAAGGTCCTTTGTTTTATTCGTCCCAATTCATGGGAGCCGTGTATTCGTACCATTCGCAGATGGCGCTTCCGGCTACGTCTACGCCGAAGTACATATTGATTCCGGCGTTCCAGGTCACGGTGCGCAGCATGTCGGGCGCCGTGTCAAAGCTGCCGGCCTCTACGCCGTTCACCAGATAGGTGACGTGGCAGTGCTCTGCGCCGCTGGGGTCGAACTTGATGGTGAGTTCCACAGGCTGCGTCCAGTCAACGTCCGTGTAGCTGTCCAGGCTGGGCTTGTTGCCGTCGCCGGCCACATTGAAGTCGAAGCCTACCTTGGCGTCTGCCGGGCGGATATCGGCCTTGAGCTCGCAACTTTCACTGAAGCAGAACCAGTGACGGATACGGGGGCCGCCCAGTTCGGGGTCGGTGACGAAGTTGCTCCAGCGGAAGGTGTAGGAGCCGAAAGCCATGCTGCGGTTCAGACGGGCCTTGCCCACGAAGGTGGTGCCCACTTCCTTGGTATAGGTGGGGGTATTGGCCCAGTCGCTCTTCCACAGGGAAAGCTCGTCGTTGTCCACCACCACGCGTACGGGCTCTATCCGGTAGGCCTGTTTTACCACAACTGTCTTCTCTACCTGGAAGTCTTCGGGGTTATCTACCACGTTCTTCACCAGGATTTCGGCCTTGCGGAGACCTTCTTCGTCGTTCTGGGTGAAAGTGAGCTGGATTTTTCCGTCGCCTTCGCCGGCAGGATTCACGATGGTGAACCAGTCGTCACCCTCGGAAGCCTTGGTAACCGTCCACTTGGTATTGGAGACAATCTCCAGTTCTCCGGAGAGCTGGTCGTAGCCGGCACGGATTTCCTCTGCGGCAGGCACCAGCTGAACACCGTCCTGGGTGAAGAGGATCGTGGCCGTAGCCACGTCATGGCGGTCGTACACCGTAACCTCGGCGTAGCGCAGTTCCATGGTGTTGATATCGGCCGATACCGTAACCGTTCCGTTGCCCTCGCCGGTGGCGCCGTCGGTGATCTCAATCCAGTCACCGCCAGTTACCTCGGAGCTCCAGGGCTGGTTGGAAGCGATATGGATGAAGTAGTCGCCGCCCGCTTTTTCCACGGAGAGATTCAGGTCCGCCTCCGGTATAGAGAGGAAGGCGATACCCTTCTGGTTCACGGTGATGGTCTTGCCGGTCCAGTAGTCACTCTTGATGAAAATCTTGTCCGTACGGTCGTCCAGGGAGGTGTTGTCGTAGTACTGGATACGGATGGTGGTAGGCGTCGCCTTGCCGGTATGCACCAGCTCGGGGTCGGAGGCTTCTCCCTCCTCTTCGGAGATGATGCACCAGTCCGGATGCTCGCTGGTCACCGTCCAAGGGTCGGTGGAGGCCACCAGGATGGTGAAGGCCTGTGCGCCCGTGGCCGGCAGGTCGTAGCTGTCGCCCGCCCGGTAACGCAGGTCCACCGTCTTGACGGGAGCTTCCGCCTTCTTCTGACAGCCCGGAAGGGCCATCAGAAGGACGGTGGCGGCAATGAATATGTGAATGATCTTTTTCATGGCTCAGGAACGCTTATTCTTCGGCGGTTACAGTAACGTCGCAAGACTTGACGATAACCCAGGAGCTGGCAGAAACTGCGTGGAAACCGATGAAGGTATTGCCCACCAGACCTGCCGCAAGGAAAGGATTCTGGCAAGTGGCCAGGCACTTGGAGGTGCCATTGTAGAAGAACTCCATGTCCAGGAGGTTTGCATCCGCGGCATTGGCGGCCAAGGTCATCTTGTAGCTGGTCATGGCATTGAGTTCATCCTTGGTGATGGAGTAGGTCTCGCTCATGTAGTTGGTGCCGTCCGCCTTCATGGATTTTCCGTTTGCCGTACCCTCTGCACGCAGACGCGTCTTGCCAATGGTGAGCCAGTTGTAAAGCTGGCAGTTCGTCACAATGGAAGGGTCTTCACTCTTGACCAGGCTCTCGAACCAGAAGTTACCGTCATCGGCAAAGCTGGCTTCTGCGATTTTCAGTTCGATGGAACCGTAGCGGAAACCACCTATAATGGTGATATTGCTGGTCTGGTCGCCATAGAGCTTTACGCTGCCGTCTTCCAGCATCTCATAGTGGCCTTTGAGTTCCACGGCAAGGAGCTGGGTGAGTTCCAGTTCTGCAGTAGCCGTGTCAGAAACAATCTTCACCTTACCGGCCTTCTGCACAAAGAGGTTGTTGGGATCCATCTTCACCTTGAAGGAGGTGGCGTCTATCTTCTCCACACTCCAGCCTTCCACCTCGGTAGCGGGCTCCCAGGCACTAGCAGCATTCACTTCCAGGACGATTTCACCACCGATGCCGGGCAGTTCCGTGGAGGCCGGAGCCACAATCTCGAAGGTGAAGCCGTTCTGGCTCACTTCAAAGGTCTTGTCCAGGCCGCCGGCGGTCACGGTTACGCTGGCCTTGCGCAGGGCGCCTTCGTTGGCCGCTGCGGTGGCGGTGATGGTGGCATCACCGATGCCGGAAGTCTGGTCGAAGGTGAGCCAGGTCTGGTCTGCCACAATCTCCCAGGAGAGGTCGGTCTTGAGGCTGAAGGTCTGGTCGCCGCCGGCGCTCTCGAACGGGTCCGAGAGGGCGGTGAGGCTGAACGAGCCTTTCTGGCTGATGTTGAAGCTTTCCTCGTCGTCACCGGCTGTCACGGTGATGGTGGCACTGCGCTCCAGCACATCGCTGGGTTCGGCGATGGCAACGATGGTGAGGGTGCGGCCTTCCGGATCCGGGGTACCCTTCTCGCGGTTGAAGCTGATCCAGCTCTGGTCACAGCGGACTTCCCAATCCTGGTTGGTCTGGATGGTGAAGTTCAGGGGACCGCCGGCAG
>CAMZCW010000011.1 GCA_947305045.1 uncultured Bacteroidales bacterium
GGTCGCTGTTGCGCTGCAGGAAAGCGCGCACGTTGTCCGTAGAAGCGAATTCGTCATACAGGGTGACAAATTCACTGTTCTGGGCAGCGACATCCTTGGGAGAGGGCTTCACCTCATACACAACATAGTCGATGTCGCGGGAGGCCTTCTGGCGGAAGTTCTCCTTATGGGCGTCATAGAACTTCTGGATATCCGCCTGGGACACAACCACAGAAGAATCCTGCGGGAAATAGCTGTTGGGAGACATCACAAAGCTCACCTCTGCAGTGGTATTGTTCTCCGCAATGGCGCGGCGGCTTTCCACAGAATTTACATAGGAAGCGGCGTTGAACAGGCCCACATACTTCTCATTGAAGCGGTTGCTGCGAACGGCGTTCTGCAGGTAGTTGCGAAGCAGGATACCGCGGCCGGATTCGTCCTCCTGGACATTCTCCATGAAGTCGCGTACGGCGGAAGCGGAGAAAGCACCGTTTTCGTCGTTGAAGATACCCATGCCGCTGAGCACCGGGGAAACATTGTCACCCACAAACATATCGATTTGCTCCTGCTGGCCTACACGGATACCGGCATCCTCGATGGTAGGGATGACCAGGTAGCGGTCCACCAGGTTGTTCCAGGCCATGTCGCGGGTTTGGCGCTGGGCCTGCTCGCTGGAAGCGGACTGGCCGGTGAGCATCTCACGCACATCCGAGAACTGCTTTACCTCAGATTCGAAGTCCTGATAAGAAACGGATTTGCCATTGATTTTACCTACGTCGTACTTGGAAGAAGCAGACTGGACAGTCTGGATGATGTCCGACGGGTTTACAAGGAAGAGTAAAAGACCGAAGGCAATGATGAGCGAAGCACCAATGCCGAATTTTGTTCTGATGGTCTCAAGAGCTGCCATTTTACGTATATTTTTTAATTTTTCTTCAATTTTTGCCTAAGGGCTGCAAAAATACGAATTTTCTTCCAAACAATCACTATTTTTTTAGCATCGGCCCAATAAAATTCACCGAATCCACAACAACTTGCGTGCTGTCGTTGCCCAGAATAAACTCATTGTCGAAGGGATGCTTAAGGATGGCGTTACGGGCCATTTCGTCCGACCGCATGCCATAACCCTGCATGGAACCTGAAGGAGAATACATGAGGATATAGCAGTCTGTCCAAATCTCATGCGCCTTGTTGTCCCAGTACAAGGTGTCCGTTTTCATGGTCTCCTTCTTGATGGCATTGTGCACAACCACATTGCCGTACGCCGACCATTTGTCACGGGTACCGTCCGGCGTTTTGTCATGCCGGGCCTTTTCCGCGTCGATAGTGGTTTCCAACAGTCCTTCCTCATTGTATCCGTACACATGGATGCCCTTCGGGAAAAGGTCGTACGACAAGGTGTCGTGCTCATAGACCTCCATCCTGAGAGACTCCACGCGCATTTTCACCCGGCCGTTTTCCGACTGCACAAAGAACATGCTGTCCACCACCTGGATGGGAATTTTGTTCAAATCCAGTTTATCTGCCTCCGATAAATTGGTCTTGCAGGAAAAAACGACGAAAGCAACCGCCGAAGCGGTTGCCGTCATCTGAAGTATGTTTCTGATAGTCACTTACTGTACACGAACGGTAGTGGTTGCAGTCATACCGCCGCAGGTAACAGTGTAGGACTGACCCTTGGTTACATCATACATGAAAGCCTCGGACGCCTCCGGATAGTACCGGCTCACGCTGGCGATGGAAGAAGAAGCTTCGTCGGCAACGGAAGGATCTGCGGTGCGGGCCTTCTGGTAGTAGTCCGCAGCGGCCCAGTAGCGGGCCCATTTGTCCAGGGTGTCGCCGCAAGTAGCGGAAGCCCAGAGGTTACCCATGATCAGGTAGCCCTTACCGGCATAACCATAGTCCATTTCAATAGCCTTCTTAGCAGCCTCATAGGCCTTGCCGCGCATACCGTTCTTGTAGCAGAAGGCGGCCATCTCATAATAGTACTGAGCATCGGTGGCATCATCGGACTCGGGAGAGTTGATGGCCTCTTCCAGGTAACGGGCAGCATCTGCCACATTGCCACGGGCCGCGTTCAGACGATACAGACCAAAGGCGCTGCGGAAAGAAGGATCCAGCTTGTACATGGAAGTAACCGCATTGAGGTACAGGTCGTTGGAGGCGCAATCCTCTGCAGAGTTCATCAGCTTGACGATATTGCTCACCAGGGCCAGGTTGTTGGGGTCTGCCTCATAACGGGGGCCGAAGATGGCGATGAGGTTATCGCAGGAGGCCACCTTGCTGTCTGCAAAGATGCTCTCGATGGTGGCTTTCACCTTCTGGTTGTCTTCAATCTCCGCGTCACTCTTGGCAGAAGCACTCTCTACGTCGGCGGTCACTTTGTCGTACATGGCAATGACATCGTCCGCGGTGAGCTGATTCTCACGGTACAAGGTGATGGAAGCCTGCAGCAGGTTGACCAGCAGGGGACCGTTGGACTTGGGACCCAGCTCATCCACAATGGCACCCACGTTCTTGTAGATATATTCCGCGTTGGCGCTACGGTAGTTGATCATGTACTGGGCCTTGTTGTTCATGATGTCCAGTTTCTTTTTGGGATAGGTGGCCATACGCTGGTCCTGCAGGGTGAGGATGGTGTCCACAATGGCTTCACGGGCAGCGGCGTCCTTGGTCTTGTTATACAGACGGGTCATGAGCGTGGTACCGTGCACGAACATATTCTGCGAAGCGGTAGCAGGGCAGAGCGAATAAGCCTTGCGCCAGTTGGGCAGGGCGGAATCATAATTCTTCTGTTTGTAATACTCCTGGTAGTAGGAGAGGTACTTGATGCACTCTGCACTGTCTGCACCGTATTTACCCTGGGCAGAAAGTTTCTGCCCGGCAAATACAGACATAACTGCAAGGAAAATGAGTGTGATTTTTTTCATAACATCTGTATTTTAAATTATTTTATTCAATTTTTATACCACCGTTTATTCGTACGACCGCTTCTGGAACCAGATATCAAAGATATTGATACCCACGTTAAAACCAAAATAGGTCTCTTTAACCTGGGACGACGAGAGGCCTCTGCGTCCAAAATCCAAGCCCACCGTAATACCGTTGTACCAGCGGAAAACGGGGATGGTCATACCCAGGGTAATTCCCACGGCATTCACATGCTCACCTCCTACCGTATAATAGGACTGGTCAAAGTAAGCACCGGCCCGATACGTGCACCGCCGCATGAAGTAGCGGATGTCGTTCCGGTTGGGCGTAAATGCAAAACCGGCCCGGATGGCTTGTCCCACGGACGGGGCAAAAGCAACCTCTCCCACATTGGCGAAGCCCCGCACCAGATCCATGCCGCTGCGGCTCCAGTCCGTGCGCGTATAGTCCACCTCGATAAGCAGTTTGTCCGTATTGCGGTAGCTGATGCCCACACCCAGTTCATCGCCCATATACAGTCCTTTGTCTCCCAACTGGGATGTAGTACTGACACGATCATAGGCACCGCGTTCCTCATAGTGCATGGTATGGCCGTTAATCTTGGTGGAGAACTTGTAGGTGGCACCGAAGGTAAGGGCATGACCGGTAGTGAGCGGCTGCTCGTACTGGATACCCAGTTTGGCCGTAAAATTGTTCACTTGCAGGGAGTCTCCGGAGGCAATGTCCCGGAAGGACTCCACGTCATAGTCCACGGTAGCCTGCTTGTTAATGTTACCAAAGCAGTAATTGACCTGTGCGCCTATGGAAAGCCGGTTCCAGAAAGTACCCGCAAAAGCGGCAAATACCTGATAGATACCGCCGTTTCCCTGAGAGGTAAAAGTCCGGTATTGGGCGTCCGGATCCATCTCTGCATAGACAATCTTGTAGCCTACATCGCTGATGGGAGTAATGCCCACCATGGCGGCAGTATGCTTCCACAAAGGGAACGACATCACAAAATCGTCAATGTTGAACGTGGTATTGAGGGTCCTTTTGTTTCCTTCACGGAACAGGGATATGCGACCGCCCAGGCCAAAATCCGCCATAAAGGAAAGGGAATCCCTGGCGGTCATCGAGGCCGGATTCAGGATATTGATATAGCGGTTGTTACGGGCTGCAATACCTACGCCGCCCATACTGCGGTTCCAGGCCGTACCGGGCTGGTGCAGCTGGCCTATACCAAAGATAGAGTACGGCGAAAAACCACTGTACGTACCATCTGTCTGGGCCATCAGCGTCCAGCCGGTAAAAAGCAGGAACAGCGTTACCGCAACCCTATGAATGAAGCTTCTGAACATATTCGTCCGCTATTAAAGCCATGCCCATGAGGACAAGGTTACAAATTGCAAAGATGGAACTTTTCATCCGTTTTGCAAAATAATTCGCATCGCCACCCGTAAACACCACAATGTTATCCGGGTATAAATTCAGGTAGCCGTCTATTTCAAAAACAATGCCTGAAATAACACCACTGGCGATAGAGGCCGTTTCTGAAAGGCCCACAGCCTCCGGATTCTGCGGCATATCCACCAGCGGAAGGGAGCGGGAATACCGGTTGAGCGCCTTGAACCGTGTCCGGCAACCCAGGGAAATGTTTCCGCCCAGATACATGCCGTCCTCCCCGGTAAAATCTACGGAAAGGGTGGTTCCAAAATCCACGATGGTGCACCCACGGCCCTTGAACAGGTACCGGGCGGCCAGAATGGAAGCGGCACGGTCATAGGAAATATACGACGGCAGGCCATGCGCTACCAAAAATTCCTTGTTGCTGCTGTCCAGGATAAGCAGATAGGTGCACTCTTCCCTGAGTACGGCGGCATCGGCTTCCGAAACAACATACACGGAAGAGAGCAGCAGCACCTCCGGTTTTTCCCGCCGGGTGAGCGAGAGAATGAAGTCCATGAACTTCTCTCCCTGGTAACGGAAGGTTTTCCCAAGGGTCATCCTTTCCGACCAAGCTGCCTTAAGCGCTGTATTACCTATTTCTACCAACAGATTAGACATAGCCTGCAAATTTAGCGATTATTGCAGTTTTTTCAAAATAGAATAGGCCTTCTCCAGCGAATCTACACCGCGGGAAACGGTCCGGAGTCTTCCGCCGTCCTGGTTGAACTTGTACTGGGCAGGGTTCTCGTTCACCCGGCCCAACACGGTTTCAAACACCTTGGACTGGTAATAACCGCCCATGGGATTGCTCACAAAGAACATGATTTGCATGCCGTTTTTGACGATGACTTTCTCAAAACCCAACTTTTGACCCAAATTCCTGATTTTCACTACATACAGCAGGTTCTCCACCTCCTGCGGCAGCGGCCCGAAGCGGTCTGCCACCTGGCCACCCAGCCTGTCGATTTCCCGCTCATCCGTCATGGCATCCAGCATTTTGTACAGACGAATCTTTTCTGCCGTAATGTCAATATAATCGTCCGGAATAAAGGCGGGTTTGTCTGTTTCGATGGTGCAGTCGTCCACGTATTTTTCCTGCGAGGAACGCGTAGTGAAACCGGTTTCCATCCCCAGTTCTTCCATGGCTTCCGACAGAATCTTCTGATAGGTTTCGTAACCCATGTCGGAAATGAAGCCGCTTTGTTCCGCACCCAGGAGGTTGCCGGCGCCGCGGATATCCAGATCCTGCATGGCAATGTTGAAGCCGCTGCCCAGGTCGCTGAACTCCTCGATGGCCTTCAGCCGCCTCCGGGCATCGTCGGAAAGGCCTGCGAGCGGCGGTATGATCAGATAGCAGAAGGCTTTTTTGTTGGAACGGCCCACACGGCCGCGCAACTGGTGCAGGTCGCTCAATCCAATGTTCTGCGCCTGGTTGATGATGATGGTATTGGCGTTGGGGATGTCCAGGCCGTTTTCCACGATGGTGGTGCAGAGCAGGAGGTCATAATCGCCCCGCATAAAGGATAACATCCTGTCTTCCAGATCTTTGGATTCCATCTGGCCGTGCGCCACGCAAATTTTCATATCCGGCACCAGGCGGTGAAGGATGTCCGCAATGGCGGGGAGTTCCTCCACCCGGTTGTGCAGGAAAAACACCTGCCCGCCGCGATTGAGCTCGTAGTTGATGATGTTCTTGACTTCGTCCTCGTTAAAGAGGATAATTTCCGTCTGGATGGGAATGCGGTTGGGCGGCGGGGTCTGGATGATGGACAGGTCGCGGGCGCCCAGCAGCGAAAACTGCAGCGTACGCGGAATGGGCGTTGCCGTAAGCGTGAGGGTATCCACCGTATGCTTGAGCTGGCGCAGTTTTTCCTTGGCACTTACACCAAACTTCTGTTCTTCGTCAATAATCAGGAGCCCAAGATCCTTGAATTCGAAACTGTCGGAAATAATTTTATGCGTACCAATCAAAATGTCTATCTTCCCTTCCTTCAAGCGTTTTTTGATGTCCGATATTTGTTTGGTGCTGCGCAGGCGGCTCACATATTCCACCGTGCACGGCAAGTTCGCGAGGCGGGCCTTGAAGGTCTCGAAATGCTGAAGCGAAAGGATGGTGGTAGGCACCAGCACCGCCACCTGTTTGGAATCTGCAGCGGCCTTGAACGCGGCCCGGATGGCAATTTCCGTCTTTCCAAAGCCTACATCGCCACAAACCAGCCGGTCCATGGGACAGGTATCTTCCATATCCTCCTTCACGGCTTTGGTAGCACGCTCCTGATCCGGGGTATCCTCGTACATAAAGGACGATTCCAACTCCTCCTGCAGGTAAGTGTCCGGCGAAAAAGCGAAGCCCCTGGAAGCGCGGCGCCTGGCATAAAGCTGGATGAGTTCCTTGGCGATGTCCTTTACGCGGGACTTGGCCGCCTGCTTGAGGTTGACCCAGGTCTTGGAGCCCAGTTTATTGACGCGCGGCGGTTCCCCTTCCTTGGAACGGAAACGGGAAATTTTATGCAGCGAATGCACCGATACAAACACCACGTCGCCTCCGCTATAGAGCAGTTTTACCACCTCGTGTATGCGGTCTTTATCGTCCTTCATTTTGACAAGGCCGCCAAAAACACCCACGCCATGGTCTATGTGCACCACAAAATCACCTATATTGAAGGCGCTGAGGTCGTTCATGGTGAGCTGTTCGCTCTTTTCCACCGTCCGCCGCATGCGCACGCGGTGGAAGCGGTCAAAAATCTCGTGGTCCGTATAAATGCATATCCGGTCCTCGTTGTCGATAAAGCCGCTGTGCAGGTTTTTGCCTTTCACGAATTCCGGAAGCAGGGCATGTTCTTCCTGCAGCATAATGGAGCGCAGACGTTCCAGCTGGCTTTCCTTCTCCCCTACGATATATACCTTAAAACTACCCTCCAGGCGGGAGCGGATATCTCCCATGAGCAGCTCAAAGTTCTTGTTGAACACCGGCTGCGGGGAAATGTTAAACTGTACCTTTTCCACCTCCTGCTGCTGCAACGGAATATCCAGGTACACATGCCTGAAGGACAGCATCGACCCAAAAAAGCCTCTTTCTTTATACATGTCCGACGAATCCAGCCAGACAAGGGTGCCTGTGGGCAGCAGGTCCGTCAGGCTCTCCCCTTCTTCCGTCTCGCGGGCGGCGATGTCCGGGTAAATATCGGCCCGGGAAATGCGGTCGATGGAAAGCTGTGTATTACAGTCAAAGGTGTGAATCTTTTCTACCTCGTCGCCAAAAAAACTCAGGCGGTAAGGCTTGTCGGAGGAATAGGAAAAAATGTCGATGACAGCGCCGCGAAGGGCGAACTGGCCCGGGGCCGATACAAAGTCCACCTTCTCAAAGCCTTCTTCCTGGAGGCGCAGCCGGATGCTGTCGTAGGGAATTTCCTGCCCTTCCTTTATACTGAAAAGGGCGTTTTGCAGTTTTTGGGCGCTGGGCACCTTTTCTTCCACCGCCTCCGGATAAGTGACCACGAAAAGTCTTTCGGGGGCCTTCCAATTCAGTATTTTTCCGATAGCCGCCGTACGCTGCACGCCCAGGGACGATTTGTAATTGCTGCGCTCAACGCTTTTTCCCATTTCCGGCAGAAAGAACACGCAGTCCCCTTCTACCATATTATATAGGTCTGCCGCGCAATACTCCGCCGATTCGCGGGTGGGGAGCATAATAAAGTGCACGCCTTCCTGCGCCACCTGGGACAACACCATCCACCGGGCCGACAAGAAGAGCCCGCCGCAAAAGACTTCTTCCTTTTCTTGAAGCTGTTTTTGCAGCAGTGCCGTTGATTTTTGACTTATCAACATTCCCTTGGTTTTGGCTGTTGATAACCTGTTCATAACCCTGTTGATAACCCTCCCGGCTTTTGTGGGTAATATTTCCGCACCGGCCATTCACCGGCCATCCACACGATATCAGCAGGTTTTCAACAATTTATTTTATACTCAATATATTGATTTTTAATGGCTTATAGATAGTTTTCAACATATTGACAAGCACATTAAAAACAACAATTCTTAAAAATAAAAACTATATTTGTATTTGAATTGATTGAATCTTGAGCCATGACCGACTTTGATCCGCACAATCCGACAGACCGCAAAGATAGCGAATTTGAGGGAATTATCCGCCCCCAGGGGCTGGACGATTTTACCGGACAGAAGGAAATCGTATCCAATCTCAATATATATATAAAGGCCGCCAAAATGCGCGGGGAGGCACTGGACCATGTTTTGTTCCATGGGCCTCCCGGTCTGGGAAAAACCACGCTGGCCCATATCATCGCCAACGAGATGGGTGTGAACATGAAGGTGACCTCCGGCCCGGTGCTGGACAAACCCGGAGACCTGGCGGGGCTTCTCACCGGCCTGGAGGCCGGGGATGTGCTGTTCATTGACGAAATCCACCGGCTGTCTCCGGAAGTGGAGGAGTATCTGTACTCCGCCATGGAGGATTATGTGATTGATATTATGATAGACAAAGGACCTGGGGCGCGTTCCGTGCGCATTAACCTGAATCCTTTTACGCTGGTGGGTGCTACTACACGGAGCGGTTTGCTCACGGCACCGCTGCGGGACCGTTTTGGCATTAACTGCGCACTGGAATATTACGATACGGAGGATTTGAAACACATTGTCCTTCGCAGCGCCCGCATCCTTGCTTTGGAAATTGACGATGATGCCGCCTATGAGATTGCCCTTCGCAGCCGCGGTACGGCGCGTATCGCCAATGCGCTCCTCAAGCGCGTGCGGGACTTTGCACAGGTGCTCGGAGACGGGCGTATCAACCTGGAAATCACGCGTTTTGCGCTTAATAAGCTCAAGATTGACAAGCGCGGACTGGATGCTATCGACAACAAGATTCTGCGCACCATGATCCTTACCTTTAAAGGGGGGCCGGTGGGCGTTGGTACGCTGGCCACCTCCATCAGCGAGGATGCCGGAACGCTGGAGGAGGTGTACGAGCCTTTCCTTATCAAGGAGGGCTTCATTATTCGCACCCAGCGGGGGCGTATCGCCACGGAACTGGCCTACCAGCACCTGGGCATGGATGCCTATCTGGCTCAGCGAAAGTACAATCCGGACGAGAGTGGTTCGCTTTTTTAAGGAAAAGTCCTAATTTATTCACGAAAAATGCTTAATTTTGCGAATTAGCAAATACAATTATTAACTATATGGCCGATTCTAAACTTATTTCCAAGATTCCGGACGGACCGCTCAAAGAAAAATGGTCCAAGCGTAAAGCAGAAATCCGGATTGTTTCTCCGAACAACAAACGGAAACTGGAAGTGATTGTGGTAGGTACTGGTCTTGGCGGTGCTTCTGCAGCTGCATCTCTGGGTGAGATGGGCTACAACGTCAAGATTTTCTGCATCAGCGACTCTCCCCGCCGGGCGCACTCCATTGCTGCCCAGGGTGGTATCAACGCTGCCAAAAACTACCAGAACGACAATGACTCCGTTTACCGTCTGTTCTACGACACCATCAAAGGTGGTGACTATCGTTCCCGCGAGGCCAACGTGTATCGTCTGGCAGAGGTAAGTGCCGCCATCATTGACCAGTGCGTGGCACAGGGTGTTCCTTTTGCCCGTGAATACGGCGGATACCTGGCCAACCGCTCCTTCGGTGGCGTGCAGGTGAGTCGTACCTTCTATGCCCGCGGACAAACCGGCCAGCAGTTGCTTTTGGGTGCCTACGCTTCCCTGAACAAGGAGATTGCCGCCGGCACCGTCAAGAGTTATCCGCGTCACGAGATGCTGGATCTGGTGATTATCAACGGTGAGGCCAAGGGTATCATCGCCCGTAACCTCATTACCGGTGAAATCGAGCGCTTCGGCGCCCATGCCGTCGTGCTGGCAACCGGTGGTTATGGCAATACCTATTTCCTGTCCACCAACGCCATGAACTCCAACGGCAGCGCCGCCATGCAAGCATACCGTAAGGGTGCTTTCTTCGCCAATCCTTGCTTTGCCCAAATCCACCCCACCTGTATTCCGGTACACGGGGACCAGCAGTGCAAACTTACCCTGATGAGTGAGTCCCTGCGTAACGACGGACGCATTTGGGTGCCCAAGAAGAAGGAAGATGTAGCCAAGTTGCGCAGCCACCAGATCAAACCTTCCCAGATTCCGGAAGAGGACAGGGATTACTATCTGGAGCGCCGTTACCCGGCCTTCGGTAACCTGGTTCCGCGTGACGTGGCTTCCCGCGCCGCCAAGGAGCGCTGCGACGCCGGTTACGGTGTCAACGAGACAGGTCTGGCCGTGTTCCTGGATTTTGCAGACGCTATCAAGCGCCTTGGACACCAGCGGGTGCAGGAGCGCTATGGCAACCTGTTCGACATGTACGAGAAGATTACCTCCACTTCCCCTTGGGAGGAACCCATGATGATTTATCCGGCCATCCACTACACCATGGGTGGCCTGTGGGTGGACTATGACCTCCAGACCACCATTCCGGGCCTGTATGCCATCGGTGAAGCCAACTTCTCGGACCACGGCGGCAACCGTCTGGGTGCATCGGCCCTCATGCAGGGTCTGGCGGATGGTTACTTTGTGCTGCCTTACACCATCGGCGATTATCTTTCCCATAAATTTGCAGAGCCCAAGACGGACACCAACGCCCCTGAGTTTGCAGCGGCGGAAAAGGCCGTGAAGGAGCGCATTGCCAAGCTCTTTGCCGTAAAGGGTACGGAGCCGGTCGATGCCATCCACAAGAAACTGGGTCACATTATGTGGGAATATGTAGGTATGGCGCGCAACGAGGCCGGCCTCAAGAAGGGTATCGAGGAAATCAAGAAGCTCCGCGAGGAATTCTGGAAGACGGTCCGCGTACCCGGTACCAACGAGGAATTCAACCAGGAACTGGAAAAAGCCCTGCGTCTGGTAGATTTCTTTGACATTGGCGAACTCATGGCCTATGACGCCCTGAACCGCCGCGAATCCTGCGGTGGCCACTTCCGCGAGGAAATGCAGACGGAAGAAGGCGAGACCAAGCGCGACGACGAGAATTTCATGTATGTAGCCGCCTGGGAATACAAAGGCGAAGGCAAGGAGCCGGAGCTGCACAAGGAAGAACTCAAGTACGAAAACATCAAGATTGCAACCCGTAACTACAAAGACTAATCCCGAGTATGGAATATAATGTAAAAGTATGGCGTCAGAAGAACGCCAAAGCAAAAGGCCATTTCGAGACCTACCACGTTACGGATGTGGAGGAAGATGCTTCGTTCCTCGAAATGCTGGATATCCTGAACGATCAACTGATTCGAAAGGGCATTGAACCCATTGCCTTTGACCATGACTGCCGTGAAGGTATCTGCGGTGCGTGTTCCCTGTATGTGGACGGCCGTGCACACGGTCCGGACGACCAGGTAACCACCTGCCAGCTGTTCATGCGTCACTTTAAACCCGGTGCCACTATTACCGTGGAGCCTTGGCGCAGCGGCGCTTTCCCGGTAATCAAGGACCTGGTGGTGGATCGTACCGCCTTTGACAAGATTATGCAGGCCGGCGGTTTCATTACCGTGCGTGCCGGCAGCGCCCAGGACGGCAATACGCAGCTCATCCCGCACGATGACGCAGAACTGTCCATGGATGCAGCCGCTTGCGTCGGTTGCGGCGCTTGCGTTGCCACCTGTAAGAACGGTTCCGCCATGCTCTTTGTGGCTGCCCGCGTAAGTTCCCTGGCCCTGCTGCCGCAAGGCCGTCCGGAAGCCGCCCGCCGCGCCCGCGCCATGGTGGCCAAGATGGACGAACTGGGCTTTGGCAACTGCACCAACACCCGCGCCTGCGAGATGGAGTGCCCCAAGCACGTCACCATCGACCACATTGCCCGCCTGAACCGCGAATACCTCAAGGCCCGCTTCAGCGAGTAAGCAGTAGCCGGCATATAGCATTGAACGGGGTCCGTCTTGGGCCCCGTTTATTGTAATGGAAAATGAGCCGATTTGAAATTTTTTGAGCCGATTTGAATAAAAATGAGCTGATTCTTGAAAATCAGCTCAAAAAACTACAAACAGAAAATATCCTGACGGAATACATACCAAATTAGATGGTTCTCCATATAGTTGGATGTGGAGTGTAAGTAATTTATTTTTAAGTACTTATATAATTGAACGGGGTCCATGACGGGCCCCGTTCGGTGTGCTAAAGTGTTGGTTGACAGTTGGTTATATACCAGGTTTATAACCTAATCCGATAGTTAAGGTATTACCCAAAGCCGCAGAAGCAGTGAGATAACTCACATCCAGGTGAATTCCAAAAAACCTACCGCCAATACCGATAGATGAGTAAGAGGAAAGTTGATTAAAATTATTGTCGCAACCGGCATATTTTATAAAATAGTCGACGGCAGCATTTTCAGCGGCACTGATGGTAAGGTTTTTGGCTATTTCCCGTTATTCAGCATGGGATTATTAAAAATGGCCGTGTTTTTGATTCGGCGTTTTCCCTCGACCAGAGAAATACCATCTAGCGATTGTTTACGCCGGCTCACCAGTCGGCTGTGCCTGAGAATAGATAACCATTCTGCGCATTCTGGCTGGATTGGCGGCAAACAAGCGTAGCACAAAGATTTGCCTAATCAGCGCAGAACCATTATCTTTACAACGATTATTATCACATACCATGTTGTTTTTTATTCTGTCTGTTTTTCTTGCTTCCGTGGCCGCGGAGTTACCGGACACTACGTCGTCCGTGTGCCCCGTAGTGCAGATTGAGGCGGTACGGCTTCCGGATTTGAATATACCACGCGCCGACCATTCCCTGTTTTGCGTCAATGGAGAGCCAACGGTCGTGGGAGGCCACACCTCTGGTTTTGTTCCAACGGCAACGGCAGAGTATTACCGCAACGGGAAATGGCACCAGATATCCACAATCTATTCCCACGACAATGGTTTCTGCCTTCCACTACGCTCTGGAGAGGTTCTTATCGGCGGCGGACACGCCGAGCCCCTGGGCATCGGCCATACATATTCTGTAGAGATGTATGACCCGGAAACGCATTCCTTCCGTGGATTCGGTTGCCTGGACACGAAGCGCTGTTTCGCCAGTGCGGTCCAGTTAGAAAATGGACAGGTGGTCATCTCTGGAAACTGGTATCAGGGCGCCGATAATGTAGAGGTTTTCGACGGACATAAATCTTTCGTTCACCAGAAAGAAGTGTCGCAGCAGCGTTCACGTCCCTTCATCCTGCCCATCTCAAAAGACGATGCCCTTATTTTCAGCGGTGTGGATAAGCGGGATGAACCTTTCGATACGATTGTTGTGGACCGTCTGCAGGGAGCGCCGCTGCGGGTTTCGCTGTTTGACCGCTGGAGACCGCTGGAAGGCGAGGAAGACAGAATCTGTGACGCGTATTTTGTCGGCGAGAGGGAGAAGGGTATCTACTCCTATCTCCTGCCCGTCGAGGACAAGGACCGCGAACAAGCCTTCTGCCGTATTGACGGTACGGATTTCTCTCTCCTGGCCACCGATGCCCCCATTCCTCAGGAGCATGACGGGCATCCTATCCGATATCAGGATCTGCGGGTGGACCGGGAGGTTTTGCGGGCCTATCTGTTCGGTTTTACGCCGGAAAACGGGAATTTGTATGTCCTCTCGGCCGATTTGTCCACCACACCGGCAGCCCTGACGCTCTATTATGCCACCGGTTTACCGGCCCATGTTTATTATCACCGCCCGGTACTGACTGCGGAGGGCAATTTGTTCCTGGCCGGTGGAAAAGCCTATCCTGGTGACGTTGTTGACGATAACTTTTCACCCCACGCGATGGCGCTGCTCCTACCTGTGGGTCGATATGAGGAAACCGCTGGAAAGGCATCATCATGGCTCTGGTGGCTTCTGGGCACCGCCGTTGCCGCAGGTATCACGTTTTTCCTGATGAAACGCCGGCGCCATAAGACGCCCGTGACAGGAGGGAAAAGCTATGATGCGTCCCTTCTCCAACGCCTGACCCGGCTTATGGAAAACCAGAAGCCGTTTCTCAACAGCGATTTGAAACTGCAGGACGTTGCCGACCTCCTGGGCACCAACCGCACCTACCTTACAGACAACATCAAAGCCGCCACAGGCCAGACTTTCACCCAGTATGTCAACACCTACCGGGTGGAATATGCCAAGGAACTGCTATCAAGCCATCCTGATGAGAAAATATCGGCCATCTGGGCCGAGTCCGGCTTCGCCACGGAGTCTTCGTTCTTCCGTACCTTCAAGGCGGTCACGGGGACTACTCCCAGCGAGTGGAAAGGGAAAACCAACTGACGGATTTACAATTGGAGTCGGTTTTGTAAATATGCAAGTCCTTTCGCCTGCATATTTCGTACATTGTTTCCACATTCGAAAATCAAATCACAAATATGGGAACAATGTTCAGATTCGGACACAGGGTGGCCGCTGCAGCCATGATTCTCTGCCTTTTGGCAGCTTGTAAAAAGGAAAACAACACAGATCCGGACAGCGGCAAGCCTGAGCCCGTCGTGGGGGAATGGCAGACCGTGCCCGCGGAAGGCGGTACTGTAAAGAAAGACGATATCACCTTTACCATACCGGGCAATACTTTCACGGGTGAAACCCAGGTGGGCGTGACGCAGGTGAAGACCGGCGAAACGCTTGGAGAAGACGAGGTGTCTCCCTTTTATAAGCTAATGTTGCCCGTCACTACCGCCAAGCCGGTGAAGGTGAGCATCAAGAGCAGCGAGACCTACGACGATATCTGCATCGTGGCTCACGCACCGGGGTATGACATGCATAACTTTTCCGCTGTGGATTTCGACATCCCTCTGGAAACCACTTACAAGGATGGAGAGTACACGGCTGAGATTCCGGCCTTCGACAACGGCGAGAGCACGGAAAATGGCAGCATCACCTTCGGCCTTGCGCGTATAGACCGTGGCAGCGCTACAAAAGCCGATAATCCCAACAAGGTGGAAAACGTGGGCTGGCACCTGAACAAGACGCACAGTTTCAATATCATGAATTCCCTGGGAGACCTGGAGGCGGCCCTGAACCAATATATTGCGGAAGCCATTACTGCCATTCACGCACTTGGCTTCAAGGTGGAAGGTGACCGCGACATTCCTTTTAGTTTTGAAAGCACTTCGATGAAGCGCGGCGAGTATGGCCGTTTTATCCAGAGCGCGCGGGGCAACAAATGGAGTGGCATCATCCTGAACAAGAATCTGGTGGAGCACCTGGGCAGCGACCATACGGAACTCCGCAAGACCATCATCCATGAGCTTTTGCATTACTACCAGTCCGATTACGATAAGCGATGGGCCCTGACCAAAGCCAAGTTCGATTCGAACGGTGAGTTCCTCATGATTTACGAATCGGGTGGCACCTGGATTGAGCGCTTTGTCGCAGACCATTCCTATTCGAAAATCATGATTTCACATGGCGTCGATATATTTAAATACGGGGTCAAATGGGCTCCTAAGGGTGAATTCAATTATCAGTCAAAAGGCTATGGTCTGGGGATGGTTCTGGAATGGTTCTCACAGAAAAAGGGAGACAAATCCATCGTGACGATGTATGAACATTGGCGCGACAAGGGTATCAAAACGCATCTCGAGTGGCTTGAAGACTGGTGCAAAACGACCGGTTACGATTTCTTTGACGATGGCAACTTCAGGGATTTTGTGGAAGCCGTTGCCGACGGGAAAGTCGCAAAGGGTTTCGATTATTACCAGTTTCCGGGGAGTTCTGAAAACCAGGTCACCATCAATAATGAGAATCTGCGTTCTAAAGAGTATGATATATGGAAGTATGGAGGCTTGAAGAGTGACTACTATTTCAACCATTGGACCAACTCCCAGGGGACCAAGGACGTGAAAGGCCGGGAACTTGTCGTGTCGCAGCAGAATGAGAATGTATACGGCCTGGCATACCTTGCCGAGATGGAACGATACACGGATGAGGACGATGTGCAACATACTCGCCCCAAGAAAGCAGAGTTCCTGGGCTATTTCATGGCGGACAAGCCCCTTGTCGTGACCGATGAAGGCATCCTGAGCAGGCTGGTGGCCCAAAGCCCTCTCACGCAACTGTTCCTCGTCACAGGAGTTGTATTCAATAAGTATGACGAGAAAGTGCAGCAGTCCGTGTCCCTTGCCGAACCGGACAAACTGGAACTTTCTCCCAAGGCGCTTTCCTTCTCCCACGACGCCGGCACGCAGCGCGTGACGGTGGATACCAACAAGGACAACATCAGCGTCACTTCATCCGACACTTCCTGGCTCACGGCCCAATATGACAAGATGGGCAAGACCCTGGATGTCAGCGTAAGGGAGAACGGCAACGAAACGCCTCGCGAGGGTAAGATTATCCTCAGCGCGCCGCTGGACGGGGGCAAAACCATAGCCGACACCCTCATCGTGTCCCAGGAGGCCGGCGTGCTCAAGAATTTCGTCGATGTCCGCTCAATCGAGTTACAATTCAAGACGCTGGAAAATTTCTGGGCTGGCAAGATATGCTACACCTCCTTTGACTGTTCGCAGGATGGGTATGTCTATGCTTCTGCTTATAGTGACCCCGATGAAGTCACTTCCTTCCGTGAAGGAGACTACCAGATTATCTCTGCCCACCATAGTCACTCCAACTACGCAACGGGCGGCTCCGACGAGACGATGTCCTTCACCATGAAGATCGACAAAGACCTCAACGGGGAAGGCAGTTTCAGTATTACCCGGAAGTCCTGGGCCACCGCAGGGATGGGAATGGACGCTATCGGGAGCACCTGCAACATGTCCATGTCCGGCTCTTTCGGCCCCGATCAGCCGAACAAAACTTACTGGAGCGGTTATGGAATCCTGATTTATGACAAGGCCCCCAAATCCTTCTCCTTCAGCGTAGGCGGCTTTAAGGCCTATTTCGAACCCGACAACCATCTGGATGTTTTCAATTACTCAACATCTTCCACCAATGCGGTGTGCTACGTACTTCTCAGATAATACTGTTATTTGAGTACCTCCACAAACAAAATGACCGCCAGACATTAGTCTGGTGGTTTTTTTGTGCCGCCAATCCATTTATATTGCGTGAGCGGCACATCCTGGCTGGATTGGCGGTAATATATTTCCTTTTTTCTGTTAAAATTGCTACATTCGTGGGTTATTAGTAGTGATGCATACCTGCCGCCCATACATGTGCCCTGCTTACGCTCCCATTGTGTGTAAATAGTAATTCCCAAGTATACCTCGCGAAAATACGCTCCACGAGTGATGCGGGACGCTGTTGCGAAAGAAATTACCCGGAATTCGGGAAGGAATCTCTGAATACGTTCACCAAGAAGGAGGCCTATTTCAAACGGCTGTTCTATATCGTCTTTTCTTTCATGAATGTCCAGATTTATACCGAAGTAATGAATAGCGAAGGAAGAACGGATGTAGTGATGTATCTTGGAAATACAGTTTACGTTATTGAAGCCAATTTAGATGGTTCTCCGGAAGAAGCGCTCAGACAGATTCATGAAAAAGGATATACAAGCAGGTATGCGGGAGATATGCGTAATGTTGTTTTAATAGGGCTTAACTTCAGTTCCAAGACACGCACCATCGACAGTTTGAAGATGGAATGTAAGTAATTTATATTTAAGTACTTATATAATTGAACGGGGTCCACGACGGACCCCGTTCGGTGTGCTAAAGTGTTGGGTGATAGTTGGTTATATACCAGGTTTTATTAGAAGGAATAACCTAATCCGATAGTTAAGGTATTAGCCAAAGCCGCAGAAGCAGTGAGATAACTCACATCCAGGTGAATTCCAAAAAACTTACCGCCAATACCGATAGATGCGTAAGATGGAAGTGGAGATTTTTTATCCTCGAAGTGATATCCGGCCCGGACAAAAACAATATCTTTCCAAGTATACTGAGCGCCTGCACAAATAGCCATACCACCCGCAAAATAATAGTCAAAATCGGCGGCAAACCCAAGTCCGAAAGGAAGTGTATAAGAAGCACCTAATTTAGCAGATGAAGGGATAGGAAAGGTCGTTTCTCCCGCTTTTACTCTTGTCCCTAAATTGGCCACCCCTGCACTGGCTCTCAGTCCATCCTTTTTGAAGAGCAAAAAGATATCGGCTGCAAATGCGGAATAAGAAGCGGCGGCAGATACTTTCTGATTGGAGAAATTAAGATTAACACCTGCAGAAAGAAAAGGGGTGAAGGCAAAACCTGCTCCAATACCGAGTAATAGATCTTTAGGGGTAAAAGTATCCCCCATCTTTCCCCTTAAATCAAAGGTATTGTAAGGCGTTCCCAATTGGAAGGCTCCATGTACACTGAGTCCAAACTTATTGCCTATTTTTATCCCGGATAATACATTGATATGATTTGATTTGTTGGTTTTTGGAGCCCAAAGCTGATAACTCACCTGAACATCACTTCCAACAAAGGGAATAGCGGCAGGATTGTACAGAACGTCTGTTATTCTGGCACCACCTAATGCACTGGTTATTGCATTACGGTCTATAGCCATGTATGGCATAGCAATGGAACTGCCATCCTGACTCCATCCGTACAGGGTAGTTGTCAGGGTAAAAACAAGAAAAATGATTATCTTTTTCATAGACATTTACTTCACAATATTCTGTTTGATTTCTTTACCATTATAGCGGATGATAACCATATATCGACCTGGTGCAAAAGAACTGAAGTCAATTTGCGCAGGAACAAAGGCTCCCACCATTTCCGTTGTCTCAAAAACAAGCTTTCCAGAGGAAGAGTAAATCTGAATGGTGGTATTTACTGCAGGATTCTCGCTATTTGTAATATAAAGTTTGTCTACTACAGGATTAGGATACATGGTGCATTCTACAGAGGAATCTTTTACCAAAACCTTAAATTGTAAGGATGCTGTAAGGTTTTTAGCATCGGTTCCTATGAGCGTTACATCTGTCAGACCATATCCGAGCGTAGTACCATACAAAATATTCTCTTGCTGATTTAAGTTCAGAACAGAAGGATTTTTGATGGAAATGGAGTATTTAAGGTTTTCTCCGTCAGGGTCTTCAATGTATTCCGACATATCCAAGGTGAATTTACTTCCTTCGGCGTTGAATATCATATTATCGACATTCTTTATTACTTTAGGGGCCTGGTTTTCCAAAAGCGTATACGGAATATCAAGCGATGCAGATAGTCCATAAGAATCGGTTGCCAGAACTTTGGCCGTGTAATTACCCGGTTTTTCGGCATTGCCGACAATTTCCATTTGGTATACATTGGCAGAGGAGCCTTGCTGCCAGGTATCGGCATTACTTCCAGGGGAGTATTCAACAGTTACAACATGTCCATCCGGGTCGCTTATCACATACGGGATAACGATTGTTTCGTGTGCGTGAACGCTGTAACTACCTGAATAATTTGTGGTTATTGTAGGCGGATTGTTTGTGAGGGTTTTGATGGTTTTTACAGGAGAAAGTTCTGAAAAATTACGTCCATAATCATAACCGGCAAGAGCAACGTAATACTTTGTGTCAAAGGAAAGATTTTCCAGACGTCCGGTCATTGTATCGCCAATATTCTTGTCATCCACCGTTACAATGGACATGTATACATTCTCTCCAGGTTTAGACGGATTTAAACCATTGAGCGGCTGCTCAGATGCATAAAGAACATATCCTGTAGCAGGTAAACCCATAGAATTGCCAGTGACACTCCAACTGAATTCCACAGCATTTGAGACAGGCTTGATTTCATAGGTATTGACTGTTTCAGGGACGTCGGAACTTCCGTAAGTAATAGAACCAAGCGCATCGACCAAAGAACCAATTTTATGATTCTTGGGAATGATATTGGGATTGGCTCCACCGATGAGACGCTCTTTTAACATATCTGCAGTAAATCCAGGTCCGCCGTAGTATGAAACAATCAATGCAGCTACACCGGATACGTGGGGACATGCCATAGATGTACCTTGTAAATTGCCATATCCTTCAGGAATTGTACTCCGGATAGCTACCCCGGGGGCAGCAATATCCACCCAGTCGCCATAGTTGGAAAAACTGGCACGCGTACCGTCTTGGTCTATAGCACCTACAGAAATGATAGGCTCATAGTTGGCCGGTGCGCCATAGGGCAGATTATCGTTACCGGCGGCAAAAATAACGACACCCCCTTTCATAGGTGAAGAGGGAAGTTGATTCAAATTGTTGTCGCAACCGGCATACTTTATAAAATAGTCGACGGCAGCTTTTTCAGCGGCACTGATGGTAAGTTTTTTGGCTATTTCCCGTTCTTCAGCGCTGATGATACCATCGTTATCGGTATCAACCACGTATCCCCAGCTATTTTGAGAAATGACGGCTCCATGGTCTGCACCCCACTTAATGGCAGCCGGAGTGTCCCCTTGCTGGGTTTTATTATCAACGCTTTTGAAAATCATACAGGACATGATTTTAACACCAGCTTCTCCGGTAGTATAGTTGCCTCCGGCTACACCACACACACCTTTATTATTGTTATTCATAGCGGCAATTGTGCCTGCAACGTGCGTCCCGTGGTTGTCGGCCTGAATAACATAATTATTGTCTACAGAATTGTAACTTCCGTTTGCGCCTCCTTTAAGCGTGTTATCTATCAGGTCTTCATGATTGAGGTCAACACCACCGTCTACAACGGATACAATTACGTTACTGTTACCTGTAGTGTAGTTTTTCCAAACGGTTTCAACATTTACATCTACACCTTTATGTGCGGTATTGATATAACCCCATTGATTATTAAGCATGGGATCATTAAAAATGGCCGTGTTTTTGATTCGGCGTTTTCCCTCGACCAGAGAAATACCATCTAGCGATCTCAAGGCAATTTCTGCCTTTGTTTGTGGTTGAGCAGTATCATATTCCACAATATACCAGAGGTGAAGGCCTTCTTTCCTGGTACGGGGTTCAAATTCCCCGGCATGGGGGAACAGGCGGCGCATGGAAACAACACCAAGATCATCAAACAGCGTATTCAGCGGTTGAGATTTGGTTACGATAGATCCTGCTTCCAGGTCATTTTCTACAAGAGCGGCAAATTTTTCCGTTAGACGGATATAGGCTACCCCTTTTTCATAATGGCCTGTATCGGCCTTATTTATCATGGCAATCGTTTCTTTTTCACTTTGCTCTTGATAAAACTGGTTTTCCTGCGTTTTTGCGCAGGATAGTGCGCACGCAGTAACAAAAAATATCCAATACTTTTTCATAGGTGTTATTTTACATAGTCACTAAGAAAATCTCCGGCCATCAGAATATCCTGAGGGTTGTTCCATTTGATTTTTTGGGTTTTCAGAAAAATTTTAGCCACTTCCTTGTCCAGTCCGGGTGCATTCATGAAATCGCGCTTGGATGCGTAGATTTTATTCCCGTTTACAAACATATATTTTTTGGTAATGAAACTGAGTGACTTTCCGTTTTCCTTATTTAGCTTCAGTTCCATGTGATTGATATTCTTGCTGGAGTTGCTTCCGCCGATTCCCTCCAGTGAACTCAAAGCAGTTGTGCCCAATGTCGTTGACGAAGAACCATAGGCTCCTCCCGTTTCATTTAATGCAGCAAAGTCTATTTCATTGTCTTCTACAACAAGACTTTTGTCACTTTTAGCCAGAACTTTATACAACTCTCCACCGACATTTTGGTAAATGTCTTTTCCGATTTTAACACTAAGTAAGTCGGCCATATTGGCGACTTTTACGTAGTTTCCTTCAATAAAGTGGAGTTTTTTATCAACCAGATTTACGTTGTATTGACCGCTTTTTTCGCTCCCGTGAATCATAAGTATGACACCATCTTGGAAATCTTCGTAGGCGTAGGGCCAGGTGGTGGTTGCCGTATATTGGGCAAAAACTTGCATGCAGGCTGTCAGCAGAAGAGACAGCGTAAGTGATAAACGTTTCATAGTATGAAAATATTTTTCTTTAATACTATGAAATTTACAAAGATAATAAAAAAATACAGCACCGTCAATGGGCGGTGCTGTAAATTAGAATGGTATAAAACGCTTATTGAATTCGTTTGATACTTGTTTTTTCAAATGTGGGAAATGCTATAGCCTTCTTTGTAATGTTATTCGGAGCCAGCTTATTCATAACGGGAGAGAAGATATTGTAATCATAAGCTACCAAATCTTCTTCTTTGATATCTTCAGGATTTCCGCTTTCAGGGAGTTTATACGATTCGTAATAATAACCTAAATAATCATTACCATCGGAAAAGACACCACTCTCCGTCATACGAAGAATTAACGGGGTCTTAGCTTTCTGACCGCAGCTATTGTAACCATAGGTATACCATTCCGTATAAACACCCTCTTCAATTGTGTAATTGATAAGAGTATAATAGAGAGGCATGGTAAACTCGCCAAGGTCAAAATTAAAGGATGAATAAATCTTGGTTTCCAGACCGTAGTATTCTGTCACCATGACATTTCCCTTTTCGCTATCGTCAGATGCCGCTATGGTAAAGGTCCAGTCAGGTTCATTGTAGGCGGGACCATAACCACTTACTCCACTAATCTTATAAGTACCGATAACATCGTCAAGCGTATAGCCAAAGGAATACAGGTACTCGGCATTGAGAGCTGCATTGGTATTACCATATATATCCTCGAAGGAGGCCTCGGCAATGTCAAAAATCATGTTGTCTCCGGCCGCAACTACAATATCTGCAGGGAATGCAAGCGTCACGTTTTCTTCTGTCAAATTAAACGTTGTCCCTTGCTTCAACGTGTACACGGTGGTAGTTTCCTTGGAACTTGTTTTGCTTTCAACGGTAATAGTAGCTTTAGCAGCTTTTCCGAATTTTTTAACTATAGTTACGTCTTCAGGAATGCTGAAAGCGACGCTGGTCTCACCCGGTTTAACAACAGTCTTGTTTTCTTCCTCCTCCAGTTCAAAGGGAACAGGAGTAATGCGGCCAAAGATGTTTCCGAAACCAAGGGTTCCGCTGCTGGTAAGACCGGTTTTGATGGGAACTTCAGGAAGTTTATTGCCAATGGCGTCTACAAAAGCTCCTTCAGGAATGTTGATGGCATAATAGGCACCGTTGGGTAGCGGCTTTTCACCGTCTAGGGTAACTGTGAATTGAGCAACTTTTCCATCTACAAGGACATCAACTTTGGCGTCTCCCTGCTCACCGTCAAAGGTAAGAACGGGTTTTTCACCGGATTTATCCACAATAATAGTGTTAGCAGCATAGTACTTTGCAGTTACGGGAGTGCTGCTGTTGTAGGTGACAGCCTCTGTGAAGAGAATCTGGTAAATATTCTCTTTTTTAGCGGTATCGTCAATATCAGGAAGACCATGGTCAGAGGTGACGAAACTTTTGACGGCAATCTTTCCCACAACACCGGTAGTGCTACCGGCCACAGCGTATACCTGGTAAGTAACATTTTCCTCCAAGTTCTTAAGTTCAACCACAATAGACTCGGTTTTTTGGGCTTCGTATTTAGCAATACCGTTGTCTACCGCCTTGTATTTATTGGCATACAGTATGGCTGCATCCAATTCTTCCGCCTCATCAGAAGCATCTACTACATAAGAGAAATAGGCTGCGGCTCCATCGGGAGCAATGGTAATGGTAGCGGAGTTGTCGGTTACGCTGTTCACGGTAATGGTAACGTTCGGAGCAGGAACTACAACATCAGTGTGCGATTTATCCTCAGGCACCGTCTGGCAGGAGAGTACGGCCAAAGCGACTATACTCATTGCAGCAATGTATGTAAAGATTTTTTTCATAATGCACATTATTTTTTAGTAATCGTAAACGGATCCCAAGCCTGAACATAGCCAGCACCCTTAATGTAAGAGATAAGACCATATTCGCCGCTGGAGAAGCCCGTAGGAGTAGCTGTGAGCGTGATGGATGCCTGGGTATAATAGACACTCTCTGAATCACAGGCATAAATCTGCAGATTCTCCCCGTTGGAATAGGTATATCCCGTATCGACAGGCAAAGGAATCACAATGGTAGTCTTGTCTTCAGATACCTGACCAATGATGTCGAAGGGATAATCGGCACCAACCCAGGTGGCAGTAGATAGCATGAGATCCGGGAAGTGTACGATGGTAACATCTTTGGCATCTTTTTCAAGGGTAATCGTTGCAGTTGAGCTACCGTCGTTAATCGTATACTTACCCAAAATAGCCGACAGGGGGTGATCCAGGTCGTTGATCGTGAAGCGGCACACATTGTTTGAGCCGATTTTTACTCCGTTGGAATTCAGCAGTTTGATGGCAATTACCTTGTCACCGGTATAACCTTCATCTCCACGGATAGGCAGGAGATCAATCTCGATATATGCCGTGCGGGCATCATTGGAGAAAGTAAGAACGGCACTGGGATCTACCAGCTTGAAGTGTTTTCCTTCGATAGCAGTGGAATTCTCAGTATCTACCGCATAAGTCACCGTTGTTCCAACTGGCTGAATAGAAGCAATGGTTACGGGAATGCTTACGCGGCCCGCTTCTTCATTAGCAGAAAGGGTGGCCTTGTCAAAAGCAGCAAAAGAGTCAGCCGGGTTGAATACGGGGGCCTGGTTCAGTTTGCTACAGGAGGCGGTTGCTAAAACAATAGCGCCTGCAAGAATAGTCTTATATAGTTTCATATTGCGTTCCTCCTAAATATTAGATACCATAACCGTCGTTTTGCATCAGATTTGGATTCACCGTGAATTCGCGGGATGCGATAGGGGTAGCCCAGCGGTAGTCACCAGGTTCAATAAGGGTAGGAATAGAAGTACCGGAAACATCGGTACGGGTCATCGGGCGGCCCGTGCGAGCCAGGTCAAACCAAAGGTGACCTTCCCATGCAAATTCTTTTGCACGCTCCAGGTATACATTGGCCAAAGTTGCTGCCAGAGGCGTTGCGCCACGGTTTTTAGCCACAGTGGCAAGGTCATCTGCAGCATTTGCTCCGGTTACGGAAGCACCATTGAGGATGGCTTCGGCACGCGTCAGGTACATTTCGCTCAAACGCAGGATAATGATATTGGATGCGTCGATAGAGCTTAAACCTTTACCAAAGTATTTCATGGTAAAGAGGGCGTTGCCTTCGGCGTCGGGCTGTACAAGGGTCTTGCGTACATCATTGTCCTCATAGAGGTTTAGAAGGTCTTCAGAAGCGCCGCAGTCGCCATAACCACCAGCAAAGCAAGTCATGCCCCAGACGTTTTCGTTACCGCCACCATAAGTTTGGGTTGTGTTTACGAAGACCTCGAAAATGACTTCGCCCTTAGAACGAACCTGTTCGACCCAAACGCATTCGTTGCCGAAGGCAACTTGATTAGCCTTCCACATGGAATATTTTCCGGAATTGATCACCTTGGTAGCGTAGTCTGCTGCCTTCTGCCATTGTTGAGAGTACAGATAAACGCGGCTAAGGAGGGCCTGGATGGCTGTAAGACTTACTTTAGCATAAGCATCCTCACCACCAGTGCGAACATAATCCGGGTCGATAATTTTTTCGGCATCCAACAGATCGGTAATGATTTGCTCGTAGGTCTTTTCCATCGTCTCGCGGGCAGGCTTTGCCTCGGGATCCGAAGTAGTAACCACGGGAACACCCAGGTTGGCGGGAGCCGAAGTTGCCTTCACTGCGTAGTAATACGGCATAGCATAGGTTCTGACGAGGTCAAAGTGAGCCAGGGCACGCAGGAAGAGGCATTCGGCCTTGAGGTTGTTTTTAGTTTCCTCATCTCCTTCCACCTTTTCCAGGTTGTTGATAACAGCGTTAGCACTCAGGATCACAAAGTAAGCGGTTCCCCAGAGGGGTTTTGCCGTATTCTGGGTGTAATGAACAGCGTACTCATCCGTGTAACGTCCGGAAATGTATTTGGAGAATTCGACCCAACGTTTACCGTTCATGGTCTGCATCTCATTGGAGAGGATAAAGTTGGCACCATACCAGTTCGTGGAGGCCAGCGGAGCATAGGCACCTGCGGTAGCCATATCCAAGCCTTCCAGTGTGGAGAGGGTGAGCACATCACTCTGAGACTGCTTAGGAGCCTGTTCCAGGAAGTTCTTTCCACAACCTACCAGGGTAAAAGCAGCGGCAAATGCGATAATCAAATATTTTTTCATAATCATACCCGATTTAGAAGGTTAATTCAATACCACCCACGAAGGACTTGGTAAGCGGGTAGGCACCAGCGGTAATACCGGTTACGCCCTGTTCGGGATCCCAGTAGTCTACGCCGTTGAAGCAGAAGAGGTTGAGACCGCTCACATAGAATCTTAGGTTGTTGATGTGGATTTTCTTGGTCCACTTCTGAGGGAGCGTGTAGGAGAGGGTTACATCCTTGATACGGAGATAGCTGCCATCCTGGAGCCAACGATCGTTGTACCAGTCATCGGAACCGGAGGTGTTACCAGCGACAGGTTTGGGATCGCAACCGGTATCACCGGGCTTCTTCCAGTAATTAAGGGCGCTGGCAAACTGGTTCATAGCCATCTGGGCGCCATCGGAGTGTAAGTAGTGGTTTTCGTTCCAAATCAGCACCTTCTGACCGGCTTTGAATTCAAAGAATGCGGAGAATGCAAGACCCTTCCATTGGAAGGAAGTATTGAAGCCGCCAACAATCTTCGGTTCCGGGGAGCCGGCATAGTAACGACGGGCCTTTGCGTAAGTGTTGGTAAGGGAACCATCTTCCGTTACCCACAGGGGTTCGCCGTTAGCGGGGTTCACACCATAGTAATCGTACAGATAGTAGGTGTACATGCCCATACCAACCACCTGACGGGTGCTGGTGCCAAGAAATTCGTCACCACCCAGGTCGAGAATCTTGGTCTTGTTGTGGGCGATATTACCGCCAATAGACCAGAGCATATCCGGCTTGGAGATGATGTCGTAATTCAATTGGAATTCGATACCGTCATTCTTCATGGAACCCACGTTGGAGAATATGGTGGAGAAACCGGAGGTCTGAGGAATCTGTTTCGTCAGAAGAAGGTCTACAGTCTTACGGCTGTACACATCCAGGCTACCGGTGAGGCGGTTCTTCAGGAAAGCGAAGTCCAGACCGACGTTCCATGTGAGGTTGCGCTCCCAGGAAAGACGGCGGTTCTCTAGCTGTGAAGGAAGGTAACCACTAATACCATTGTAGATGGCTGAACCATATAGACCGTATGCACGATAGGCGGCAATACCATTGTTACCATTCACACCATAGCTGGCACGAAGCTTCAGGAGGTCGATCCATTTAACGTTCTGCATGAACTTTTCGTTGGTGGCATTCCAGGAAGCGGAGACAGACCAGAAGGTACCCCATTTGTTGTCTGCGCCAAACAAGGAAGAGCCGTCAGCACGAACCGTAGCCTGTGCAAAATAACGGTTGTCGTAGTTATAATCCGCAATACCGAAGAAGGAGAGCATGGTCTCGTTGGTTTCGGTGTAATTGATTTCCGTATTCGTCTGGTTCAGAGAAGAATTGAAATAAGGCATATTTGGGTCAGCTTCCGGAGTATACATCTCATACTGATTGCGGCTGTACCGCATAGCTTCCTGACCCACAACCACGTGCATAGAGTGATAACCTCCAAAGATATTGGAATAAGTCACGGTATTAGAGGTGGTGAGCTGCATGACTTGACCCTTGCCCTCGTCCAGTTGGTTGGCATAACTCGGGCTGTGTGCTTTGGGGCTATAGTAGTGCCGTGAGCTGGAGAAGAAGGTCTCAATGGAATTCTTGGTTTCAATGTCCAGGTTCTTGATGGGAGACCATCGCAGGTTTGCCGTACCATTGATATGCCAGTTCTGGTCATATTTATTGTCGTATGTGGCCGATGCACGGGCGTTTTCGCCGCTGTTCACGTTGGGGTTTGTTACGAACTCACCTTTATCGTTATGGGTGGGTTCCCAAGGAAGCCAGGTCATACCACCCCAAAGCGGGTTTGCGCTATAGAGTGACTGCATGGGCACGTCGCGCTGGGTGGAATAGGCCATGTTGAAACGAACACCCATTTCAAGATTGTTGAGAAGTTTGTATGAGGCGTTCACGCGGCCCTGGAGTTTTTCAAAGTCCACACCATAGAACACGCCCTCGCTTTTCTGATAAGAGAAGGAAGAGTAGAATTTTGCCTTTGCATTACCGCCACGGGCACCAACCTCATATTCCTGGAGAGTACCAATACGGGTAAAGTCCTTCACGGCATTGTAAATGTTGCCATTGAGAATGGACCAGGGACGATAGTAGGAGCCACTGGGATCATCCGGATCCATACCGGCATTAGTGATGGCGTCGCGCTGCCAGCCAAGGAGTTCTTCGGCGTTCATCATGCGGAAGCCGCTGTCGCTCTTGAGCCAGTTCGCACCAAACTTGGCACGGGCAGTGAATTGGGCAGACCCTTCACGGCCACTCTTTGTGGAAACAAGGATAACACCGTTGGCCGCACGGGAACCGTATGCCGCAGCTGCTGCGGCATCTTTCAGGACCGTGATGGACTCGATGTCGTTAGGGTTCAGAGAGGTGAGGGCGCTGGAACTTTGATCGTTTCCGGCAAAGCTCATGGAGCCGGTAATAACGGGGATACCATCGATTACCCACAGCGGAGCGTTGGAAGCATTGATAGAACCATTACCACGGATACGGATGTACGTGTTGGCACCCGGCTGACCAGAGTTAGCGGAAATGGCAACACCGGCAAGTTTACCTTGCAGGGCGTTTTCCACAGAGGTCACAGGGGCTCCGGCAAGCGTTTCACCCTTGACCGAGGAAACGGAACCCGTTACGGCTTCGCGTTTGGCCGTACCATATGCCACAACAATCACGTCTTCGAGGACCTGATTGTCTTCTTTAAGGACAATGGCGATGGACGTGCGGTTGTTCACCTGAATCTGGGCGTTTTGATAACCCAGGCAGTTCACATCCAGGACACCATTGGCAGGAACGCTAAGGGTAAAGGCACCGTTAACGTCCGACATGGTATACACGGTGCGGCTGCCCTGCAGGAGCACGTTGGCGCCCACAATAGCCTCACCAGACTCGCTCTTCACAGTACCCTTCACAGTAATGTTCTGTGCCTGGGCTGTTACAGACAGAGCCAGTAATACCATGGCCGTGAAAAAAATGCGGATTTTTTTCATAAGCACAATAGATTAATTAAACATAAATATTGATACACGTTTCATAGTTTGCGCAAGCAATACACTATTATATGTCCGTATATTGTTGCAATGGCAGAGGGTATCAGATATTTAGTCTTGCTTATGATTTGAAAGGAAAAAATCGAGTAGGAGGAAAACAAAGGATTTTCGGAGTTTTCTTCCTATTCCTTT
>CAMZCW010000012.1 GCA_947305045.1 uncultured Bacteroidales bacterium
GACCAAAATAGACTGCTGAACGGTCCTGCACTCCAGATAGCTATGTGTGTCCACCCATTTTTGCACGCTCTCTGGCATGCCTCCTACAACAAGATACTTTTGATAAAGATCCAACGCCATGGAATGCACCGACGCAGGCATAGCTTCGTTGACCTCATAGTGGGAACGAATCTCCTGCGAGAGAATGTCATTTCCCGTCGCCCAAAGAAACTCCTCAAAATCCATGGGAAACAGGTTCAGTTCATCCACCATGCCAACGGGATATGAGAATTCGTCTTCCTCCTGTTTGTCTGTCTTTTCATCCTCATCAGGCTTGTTTCCCTGATTCACAGCCACACCCAGAAGGCTTCCGGCCGCAACAATATCATATTGAGGATAATCCTCTTTGAAGTATTTCAAAGCCAGGAGCGCTCTTTTACAATCCTGAATCTCATCCAAGATAACCAGTGTTTCGTGGGGCAAGATGCGCTGATTGTACAAGGATTCCAGATAGGCAATAATCTCTATAGGGTTGATATTGTCCTTGAGGAAATTGGTCACATCCGTTACCAAGTCCAGACTTACCTTGATATAATTCTTGTAATGATTGCGACCGAACTCTTCCAGGATATATGTCTTGCCCACCTGCCGGGCTCCCTGAAGGATGAGCGGCTTGTGATTTGGCCTGTTTTTCCAGTCAATCAGTTTCTGTGTCAGTTTTCTTTTCATTGCATCTCCCGACTAGTATCCTGAGGCAAATATAATCAAAAACTATGAAAAAGTCAGATAGATTTTGATTTTTTTCTAGTTTTTGATGTGTTATATGGAACATCACCAGCAATGCATCAATTCTGTTTTGTCAAGTTCCTGACGTACTTCCAAATGGCCCGTCAGTGTGGCATCACCATGATGGACAGCCGCCTGATTGAGGTGGAAGGGACCCAGCATTTCCTGACGCGTCGCTTTGACCGCAAGGATGGAGAGAAACGTTTCGTGCAAACCCTGGCCGCTGTGGATCCGGATGCTCATAGCTACGAAGACATGTTCCGAACCTGCAGGAACTTCGCCCGGAAGCATGAAACACGTCTTTACTCCTAAGAAAAAAAAGAGTGGCAGGCCATCCTGGATGCAGGTTTATCTTTCTTCGAGACAAAGATATGAATGCAGACTGCCAAAGTGTGGCAAGGTGCTACTTTTTTGCAATGTGACGCTCGAGAACCTTCCGCTCTTCAACAATTTCAAAGCATACCGTCCCGTCGGGAGTTGTCACGCGGTTGAAACGCCACGTGGGATGCCCTTTAATTGCGCTTTTAGCCGCCTTTAAGGCCGCCTCCCCATCTGGATAGTGGAAGACCAAGGCGTCGTCTTTTTTCTTCCGCTCATACGCCAGCATCTTGGCATCCTCGTACCGCGCCCGGTCTTCGTCAAACTGCCGGTCCCATTCCCGGTAATATTCCATCTTGGGGTCCTCGAACAGGGACATCTGTACGGCCGATTCGTGTGTCAGGCGCGATACGCCCAGGCCCACCTGCCGGATGGGCGTGACACCGTCCCAAACCTCCGGGAGCATCTTCCGGGCTGCATTGAGAATGATGGCCGTAACGTCCGAGGGCTGTTCCAAGGTGGTCTGTTTCTGCGCCACCGAAAAGTCCTTGTACTTGACAAACATAGACACGCAGGAGGCCCGGAAATCGTCCCGGCGAATGCGGTGCGCAACAATACAGGCCACGTTGAACATAGCCCGGTCGATGTCCTTCGGATCCAGCAGGTCCTTCGGAAACGTTCGTTCAGCGCTATAGCTCTTGGCCTCGGCAATCTCCGTCTCCACCGGGGAATCGTCGCGGCCGTTGGCGTTCTCGTGCAGCTGCACGGCGAACTTTTGACCCACCAGCCGAGTCAGTGAGCCCATTCCGATGGCAGCCAGCTGGCCGATGGTCTTGATCCCATAGGCCGTCAAGCGTTCCTCCGTCTTCTTCCCTACCCACAGGAGATCCCGCACGGGCAACGGCCACATCTTGGCGGGCACTTCATCGGCCCACAGCGTATGCACCTTGTCCGGCTTCTCAAAGTCTGACGCCATCTTCGCAAGCAGCTTGTTGGAGCCGATGCCCACATTCACCGTGAACCCCAGCGTGTTCTTGATCCGGTCTTTCAGCTGCGTAGCCACCGAAACTGCATTCTCCGGCGTACAGCGAAGGCTCATGTCGATAAAGCACTCATCAATGGAGAATTGCTGCAGAACGGGTGAATAGCTCCGGCAAATAGCAATAAACCCTTCTGAGCATTGCTTGTACCACTCCCAGTCCCCTCGCATGATAATCAGGTTCGGGCACTTCCGCAGAGCCATCGACACCGGCTCCGGAACGCGGATGCCCAGCTTTTTGGCCGGAATGGAAGCAGCCGTCACGATGCTTCGCCGGTCGCTGGGATCACCGGACACGACCGACGGAACAAGCCGGATATCCGGCTTGCCTTCCCTCACCAGTTTGGCTCCCAGCCAGCTGACAAAGGCGCTGTTTACATCGATATGAAAGATGATCCGGGGCAACGCTATTTTTTGTATGTTTGCGCCGAAGTCGTGATGGAAAGCTTCGTTTCCTCGTCGATTTCAAGAAACTTCTTCATGACAGCAACAATCAGTGCAGGAAGTTTAGGGTCTCCCACCTTGGTAACGAACTCAAAGTCATCGCTGTATTCATCCCCTCTGAAGAGCTTCCCTTCCGGAGATTTCAGGAACTTCTTGAGTCCTTTCTCACCGCCGAAATCTGACGTCCAGAATGTGACGCTCTGCTCCTTCTCGCCGTAGTCATTCACGCCGCCCAAGATCATGGCAAGCGCATCGTCGTCAGTATGTCCGGTGAAATATACCATGGTTTCAACTGTGGCTACGCCGAACTTTTCGGGAATGCGACTGGCATTGTCTTCGACTGCCATACGGATGGCCGTTTCCAGATCCACTCCCTTCTTGGGGACCCTGATGACCGTTTTCTTGGTATTCACCTTTTCATAGTCGGCATCCTCAATGCAGTTGTTTCGCAATACGTCCAGCCGCTTCCTGAGGTCTTTCCATACCGGTGACGCATGCTCCAGGTTCAGCACCGGATCCAGCTCGTCTGCCAGAAGCCGGGTGACTTCCTCATGCTGAGGATTCACCTGATAATAGAACAGGAGGTTCTCCTTCATCCATTTGCTCAGCCAGCGCTCTTCTTCTGCAGAGAAACGGATGCCGTCCTTTGTTGTGACAGGATTCAGGCAATGAAGCGCGCCGATGTTCAGTCGCAACGCCGATTGAGCCGAATTCCCTTTGAAGATGTCTGCCACCTTACGGAGATTCTCCGCCTCTCCCACATAGAGGACATCCTGGCCTTCAAACTCCTCCGGTTCCTTAGAGAGATACGGAAAACCTTCCCCTTCCTCGCGAGCCACCACGATATAACTGCCGCAATCATCAGGAATCTCTCCCGGCTCATTATACAGCGGATCGAATTCCTCGAATCCGATGATTTCCTCATCCTTCTTGGGCTTTACGTCTGCCACCAATTCCTTGAGCCGATTGCGCATGAACGTAACATCCACGAGCAATTGATCCAGTGCATCCTCGGAAAGTACGCCCCGTTCCATGTCCTTGGGCAGTTCTCCCCTTTCGTCTGCTTCAAAGTCCTTCAGGAATTGACCGTCTTCCATATACTGGAACAGACGCTCAATACGACGCTGGACAGCCTCGAAATTGTACACTGCCATCTCCATGTCATCCATTATATCCCGGACCATGTTAAAGTCATCCTCCATTTTCCGGACGCGTGCGATAAGCTTGTTATCCATAGCTTTAATCTTGCTTTTCACAAATACTTCTCCAAAAACTCAGACGCATCGGCCACGCAGTCCGGGCAGTCACGAAGTGGTTTACCCGTGCCGATGCCTTTTAGCAATCGGCACTGTGTGGCGCCATTGCGTGCCTGGAACTTCTCCATCATTTCCTTCATTCTGGCTCGGGACTTAATCCGGTCCTTGGTCGCTAAACCGACAATCATACCGGCCCCTACCAGCGCGCCACAGGTCCCTTCCATGTTGCCCATGCCGGTACCATAGGCTCCAGCTATATCCAATGCGGTCTGCTCATCCAGCCCCACCAGGTCACAATAGGTGCAGGTTACAGCCTGGGCACAGTTGTGTGTATTCAGACGCTTCTTTTCAGCGGCAAGGTGCTTCCTGGTTTCCATTACTGATACTTCTTGAAGTTGTATTTCTCCCGTAGTGCAGCCTTGGTTTCTTCGTCTTGATGGGTGAAGAAGTTCTTCCAGCCCGGGCACCAGTTGATATGCCAGCGCCAGAAGCGGCCTTTAGCCGATTTCGGGTTCTTGTCGTAGTGTGCGCGGAACTTACAGTTCTCGCAAGGGTAAGTCTGTTCAGCCATATTACAGTTGTTTTAATGCTTTCGCAAGTTGGTCCGGGCAGCTGGTGCCGCGGCCTTTGCAGTTGATACCTTCCAGCATGTCGATAACCGCTTGAATCTTTCGGCCTTCGCAGAGGCGGGCCAGGCCTTTGGTGTTGCCGTCGCAGCCCTTGACGATTTCCACCTGACGAATGGTATCGCCTTCGGTCTGGAGGTTAATCTGCGTGGAGCAGGTCACTCCGCAGGTGGCAAAGGAGGTGCTGCGGATGCCGCCCGCGATGGTATCTGTGAGTTTTGTTACGTCGTGCATTTCGTTTATAGGTTGAGTAGGTGTTATGATTTCTTTCAAGGCTTCTTCTTTGGGGATAGGCTGGAACCTGGGGCGCATTTTTCCATCGTATGGGACATCCTCAAAGAAGTTATTCTTTGTCCGAATCCAGTACCGGCGGTCGCCATACATGGCCTGGTACACTACGGCGTCCTCCTCCGTCGCCTCGATGGTAGCGAAGGTGACGAAGCGGTAAATTTTTTTGTTGCGGAAGTGACGATAGTATTGGTCCATGAGCTCCATGATTAATGATGTTAGACTGCTTGGGCTTTCTCTAAGATAAATCCTGGGATCTTATTTCTCATATCCCATGTTATGTTCATCGGACACTCGCCCTCCGATTTTACATAATCCATCAAACCAAGACAGTAATAGCAGTTGGAATTACCGAATGCGTCTTTCTTTGAATCACGGACAAATAAGAGGAAGCGCCATCCGTTCTCTTTCTGATTAATAAATCTCTGCCCTTCCCGGCTATCAATACGCACATCGTTTTTTGATTGCCAGTGGAATTGGTTCTCGTTTATTGCATAGTCTTTATACAATGTTGAAGGAGAATACTCTTTATCCGCTTTGTTTGTCGTAACCATCACCATGGACAGTTTGTCATCATGGATGTATTGAGTTCCAAGAGGAATACCGCGCTTAATTTTGTTTTCACATAGCAAATGAATTTCATCAGCAGAGTAACAGCCATAGAGTTCTATTCCAATATCTCCAATACCTTCAATCCACGACGTTGTTTGACGGATAGAAGACATCCTTATATCAACGAGTTCCTGTAGCTCTTCAACAAAGTATGGATAATTAGCAAGATGAGCTACACCATCTTCAATACTGGATAGTTGAGTCCCAAATTTTTCATTGTATTTTTCGATAGGAAGATAGAGCACATCATAGTAAAAGAGTTGAGCGAATTTACTCTCTTTCGTTTCGGTTACGTCATAAATAAAACCATTTTGAGTCAGACGCTGGATAAACGTTAAGAATTCATAAGAATTGACGTGATATAATCGCGCCAAACCATTTTCCAGGCTCTCTACCTCCTTTGTTCGCACGTAACCCGGCATAGCGATGCCAGCCTGCTTCTTAAGCTCAGACCATGAACCAGGCGTTTTGTAGATAAGCCGCCAATCAAGACCAAATTGCTCCAGAAAATTATGTAAAGTGAGCTTTTTGTCATAATTCTGAGTGAAGGAAGCCACTTCACGCCTCAATCTTCTGATATCAAATGCGGCGTTCAAAATATTATTCAAGATATATTCCCTCGCCACAGGTTCCATTTTGATGGAGCACCCGGGAGGAAGGAAGGGAAAACCATTTGAGATATTCTCCGAAGTACTGGAGTGGTTCCGTCCCATTAATGCGCGGAATCGCGACTCATAATTATATGCGGTATGGGCCTGGGCAATAAAGTCTAAAACAGTCAGTGCATTTTTGCCATCTGCCAGACGCAGGCCGCGACCGAGTTGTTGCAAAAAGATTGTAAGAGATTCCGTTGGACGTAGGAGAAGGATTGTATCAATTTCTGGTATATCGACACCCTCATTAAGCATGTCAGCCACACATAAGTAGTTTACATCTCCTCTGGCAAGTTTTCCAGATGCATCTTCTAATGCATCGAAATTTGAACGATTCTGCCCACTTGGGACAGAACGAGATGTGACAGCCATTGATTTGAACCCAGCTTCATTAAGCATCGCATTCATGGATTCGGCCTGCTCAACGCTGCAGCAGAAGCAGACTGCCTTACAGTCATGGGGGTCATTAACGTAACTGTCAAGGGCCTTACGAATAATGGAGAACCGTTGTTGCTTATTCCGTTCATAGATATCACTCAACTGCTTTTCATCATATTTCCCGCCCCTGCAAACTATTGTGCTCAGATTAACGCTGTCATCGGTCACACAGTAATAATCGAAAGGACAGAGTAAGCCCTGAGCGAGCGCCTCGGGAAGTCGAATTTCAGCGGCAATTCTATCGTTAAAATCTGGCAAGAGTGATTTGCCATCCATGCGCTCTGGTGTAGCGGTCAAGCCCATTAGGACTTTGGGCTTAAACAAAGAAAACAGGAGTCTATAACTATCAGCCTGACTGTGATGAGCCTCATCGAGAACGATATAATCGTAATAATCCGCCCCCAAGCGTTCAAAGGTTTCTTTGTTAGAATTAAATGTTTGGATTGAGACGAAAAGGTTAGACAAATTACCACCATTTACTGGCCTGTGATTGCCTACCCACAATTGGCCAAAGTTACCATCTACAAGGACAGACCGATATGTGAAGCGTGCCTGTTTAAGAATCTTCATTCGATGAACGATAAAGAGTAGTTTGGGCTCTCTCCCCTCTGTTCGAATAAAATCTTTCCTGAAGTCTTTAAAGTCAAATGCAGAGATAGCAGTCTTACCAGTACCAGTAGCAGCAACTATCAGATTTTTATATGAATGTTTAATTTCACGTTCAAATCTCAGCTGATCAAGCACCCTAATCTGGTGGTTTTTTCTTATGAAACGACTAACGTATTCCGGCGCATTAATATCATCGGTAGGGAACGCTTCCTTCGGATGCTTTATCCTATAGAGCGCCTCTTTTAGTCGATTCAAATCCTTCTCTGTTTCGATGGGCTCAAATTCCTCTCCAGTCCAATATTGCTCAAAGGTCGCCTTCATCTTCTCAATAATGTGCGGGTTCTCTGCGCGTGTTATTCGCATATTCCACTCCATTCCAGTCGTTATCGCCTCTTTTGAGAGATTTGAAGAACCTATGTATGCAGTATCCGCTCCACTATTTCTGTAGAACCCATAAACCTTTGCATGCAACCGATCCTGCTCGCCATTGAAGCTAACTTTAATCTCAACAGAGCCATACTGCTTAAGGTTGAAAAGCTCGCGAATAGCTTTTTCATCGGTCGCCCCCATATATGTGGTAGTCAAAATCCTAAGACGTGTACCAGGCCTCTGAACAAACTCTTTAAGCTCATCAGCAATTAATCTCCAGCCACGAAACTTTATGAATGATACAAGAAGGTCGATACGGTCAGCCGTTTTTATGTCTAAACTTATCTCACTCCCCACAGTAACCTCTTTTCCCCCACCAGTAAACAAACTACTGGTTCGGTATCCAGACATGGGGTGTATCTTACTATCCGCAACGATTTGAGCGTCAGTAAATCCCACTTTACTATAGATTCCACGAAGAAACTCGTTAGCATCAGCAATCAGGTCATCTTGAACATTGTATTCCCATTCTTGCTCTATATACTTTAGGATTTTGTTTACACAATCTACTTGCTCACTGATGGTTTTCTCACGCCTGTCCGATCTAAACTTCTCATTTAGGACGGCGCTCACGGTAGCTGCCAAATATTTTGAGAGCCATTCATTTGACGATGACGAGTCGATCAACTCTTTAGCGATCAATATCCTAGAAGAGTCTATATGCTCTAGTCTATTATGAATTGCCTTACTAATTAAGGCTTCATAGACACCTTGGATTAATTCCATATTGAAGAAATGCTGTTTTGCAAATTTAAGCAATCTACAGCAGTCTTCAAAATACGTTCAACAGGATTGTCCTGCTTCAACTTGGCTTCTTCCGGCTTCTTTTCGGCCTGCTATTGCAGCCACCTCTCCATCACCCCCACCGCCTTCGTCAAGTCCTCCAGAAAGGTAGTGTGTTCGTGTAGAAACGCCGGATTACTTTGTGAGAGCTCGTCAAACAATTCCTTCGACATAGAATTTGCATACGAGGCGATGCAGTCCTCTATATGGTCCATCTCCCTTTCGGACGTGGAATGTTCGTAGACTTTCAGCTTCTGGTGAAAGAAGGCGTAAGCCTGCTCGACGGTGTTCTTATCGGCCTTCATTTCACGCAGTTGAGTTGTTCCTGATAGGCATAGCCCTGGCTGGCCAGCAGATGGTCCATCTCTTCCCGTTCCACGTTGAAACAATAGCAGATCTGGTCCAGGTTCTCAAAGATTTCGTCCCTAAGGAGGAAGTTGATCGTCGAGACCAGCATGGGAATATCGCTGAGCGGGAGATGGTCCATTAGCGTTCTATCTTGACTAATTGGAGTTCGAAAATGAGCGTGGAATGGGCCGGGATATCGTCCATCTTCATGGCTCCATAGCCCCACTTGGCCGGGATGTACACTTCCCATTTATCGCCTTCGTGCATGCGTGTAAGGGCGATCTGCCAGCCCATGATGAGGTCACCTACCATGAACAGCGCCGGGAGCTGGTCCCCTTCCGTGGTGTCGAAGACGGTTCCGTCTATAAGACGGCCCGTGTAATGCACGTAGACGATGCTGCGGGGCGTGGGCTTCTTGGTGCCGTGGCCTTCTTCCAGGACTGTATACAGGACACCGTTATCGAGCGCGACAATCCCCTCCTCCTGGGCCTTGACGGCCAGGAAGGCTTCATTGGCTTCTTTGTAGGGGTTGACTCTTTTCTTTTTCATCTTGGATGCGAATTTACGACTTTTTCACGGGATTTAGAGCTTGCGCAATGTCTTGGCACAAGCAAGCATTAGCTTTGCAGCAACAAATGATGTAAGCCATGCTTGAGATTATTATTTCCGTTGCTTTGTATGTGGGAGCCCTGGTGTTCCTGGTGAAAGGTGCCTTCGCTTTTTGCAATAACAGCCATGAGAACGTGGTCACAGAACCGTAGATTTTCCGCGGCTTTTCCAGGAATTCTTTGTACCTTCGTGTACAATATGAGAACGTACAATGAAATTGAGCGTCCGGACTTTACGCCGGACATGATATCGGAACTGAAGGCCGATGAGGTGTTTGTTTTCGGCAGCAACCTGGAAGGCATGCATGGAGGCGGAGCGGCATTCTATGCTTGGAAACACTTTGGTGCCGTGATGGGCTGCGGTGTCGGCCTTCGTGGCCAAAGCTACGCCATCCCGACCATGCAAGGCGGCGTGGAGACCATCGAGCCGTACGTTTCTTCTTTCATCGCTTTCGCGAAGGAGCATCCGGAGTTGTTCTTCTACGTCACCCGCATCGGCTGCGGCATCGCCGGATTCCGCGAGAAGGAGATTGCTCCCCTATTTGCGGGTGCCATCGGCCTGGAAAATGTGTGTCTTCCGGGGAGTTTTGTGAGAATTCTCAGGTAGCGACCTTGCAAACCTGTCCAATACAATTTCCTGCTATATTTTTTTCTTTGCAGCTGAAATAAAAGAGATGGTTAAGAATTATGACTGATTTTGCGGCAATAGACTTTGAAACGGCCAACGAGTGCCGATGCAGCGTATGCAGCGTGGGCGTGGTGATTGTACGCGGTGGTGAGGTTGTAGACTCGTTCTATTCCCTGATTCACCCTGAGCCAGACTATTACCAGTGGTTCTGCCAGCAGGTTCATGGGCTAGGGCCGGAGGATACCGACGATGCACCGGTGTTTCCGAAGGTATGGGCGAAGATCGCTCCTCTGATTGAAGGACTGCCGCTTGTGGCGCACAACTCCCCTTTCGACGAAGGTTGCCTGAGGGAGGTCTTCAAGGTGTATCGGATGGATTATCCGGACTACGAGTTTTTCGACACGCTGGTCACTGCGCGACGGCATTTCCATGGCACGCTCCCCAACCATCAGTTGCAGACCGTGGCGGCCGCTTGCGGGTACGATTTGACCCGTCATCACCATGCGCTGGCGGATGCTGAAGCCTGCGCAGCGATAGCGCTAAAGATACTGTAAAAATGGGGTAAGTTCTGGACTCATGAGCACTCGAATTGCTGGATGCGGACTATTTGACGTAATAGCCGCCAGTTTTGTCCGAACCCGGAAGTAGGTTTAGTGTCTCATATAGCGGCCCATTTAGTGGCTCGTTTTGCGGCTCATTTACTCCGCCACTAAGCCTTGGAGTCAGCGACTCCTTAAAGCGAATCGTCAAATAGACATACCCGTTCGCCTCTTTTCTTGCTCTGCTCCACTGGCGAAGTAAGGATAAGAAGGTCCTTAATGATACAGAGGTCTTTGAGGTCGGTGAATTTCGAGCTAGCTCAGGAGTTTCTTGACGATGGTGGAGATGGTGCGGCCGTCGGAGAGACCGGCGTGTGTTTAAGGAGTGAATGTTATCGAATCTCTTGGATTTTCCGAAGAAAACTCTTAGAATTGCAAAAGTTTGACAAATTTAGGAGTTTATTTTATGATCGTCCGGTTTTCAGTCGAGAATTACGGTCCATGCGCAAAACCCTGTGTTTCGATCTCAAAAACGCTCCTCTTCTTGTTCCCTCTCTACTTGAAAACGCAGCGCGAAGGGTCCACCCCGGGGGTAGGCGTATAGCTTACCATGACTCCGCTCTCCCCTACCCTCACCACGTTGTATCCGGGCGTCCCGTGCCCGAGGGCATTGCAGACCGGACCGGCAGTCACAAGGTGTATCCCCTCAATGACAGCATCATAGTCCTGGTGGGTGTGACCAGCAAAGACCACATCCACGCCCTTTTCCTTGAAAAGCGAGAGATACTTCTGCCTCTGCTCCATGGAGAAGTTGAAGTAGTCCTCTTTCTCGTCCAGGCTCTCCCTGACGATAGGGCAATGGAGGAACACGAAGGTGTACCGGCATCCCTTCGCCGCATCCAGCTCCCTGACGAGCCAGTCCCACTGCTCCGCCTCGGCCTCCGTCACACCGTCCTTGATGCAGTTGGAGTCCATCCCGATGAACGCGCAGCCCCTGTCCCGGAAGGAGAAACGGTCATATCCCCGGAGCGCGATGTAGGCCTTCTGTTTCTCGCGCGTGAATCCCATGTAGTCATGGTTCCCAGGGACGGTATAGACGGGAGCTTCAATCTCAGAGAGTCGGGTCCTATACACGGAATCCTGCACGGGGTCGGAGGGGTTATCCACGAGGTCTCCCGTCACGAAGACATAGGCGGGCGAAAGGGCATTGGAGGCCACCACCGCCGCTTTCATCAGGGAATCCGAATGGGAGTACCCCTCGGACTTGTCGATAAAGCCTATCTGGGTATCGCTCATCTGAACGAAGGTGAAAGGCTCAAAAGAGTTGCAGGCTGCTGTCAACATAAGGGCTATTCCAAGGGTATATGTTTTCATTGCTCGGACGTTTTTCAAAGTTACGCATTATTTGGCGAAGTAACAAGGTCTTGCGGCCTTCGCAAAGGCAGGCTACGACTTTTCTCTGCGGGAAAGTGCCCAGGCAGCCGGTCTTGGCGACATGTCCCTAGAGGAAGTCAATGAAGAGATTAGCGCTGTAAGAAATGGCAGATAAGGTTTATGCGGTTATGGGTCCAGTGAATGGGACGATGACAGCACTTTGTTCCCTTATCTCCACCCCTGAGCGGGCAAGGTGGTGGCTCCGAGCGGGCAAGGTGGGGGCCCTGTTCGACAATAATCGACAATTACTTGGCAACGCTGTGTTGTTCATCGAAGTAAGCGTACTTGTCGGCCTGGTTCCTGGACCAAATCCTAGTTTTGGCCAAACGCTTCGGCCTGGAAATGAATACGGTCGAAGAACTGGGCGTAGCGCTCGTTATGGAGGTCGGTCCCTACCAGGTGGTAGAGGCCGGCTTTCATTAAAGCCTCGCAGCGGACGCTGACCGCCTGGCCATAGAGGCCTTCGAGGGAACCAGCATTACGCTGAAACAGGCAGCCTGCTTCATTAAGGCTGATATAATCCTCCATTTCCAGGTACAAATAGCGCTCGGGATGCGCCAGGACGGGTTGGTAGCCCATATCCAGCAGACGCTTGACCTCGTCCAGAGGGACGATATCCCCCACCTTCGTGGGGTCGTTGATAGGGAGCTCTACCAGCAGATGATTGCCCTCCCACGGCAGCAGCCAGCCTTTTTCCAGCGTCTCCGGCCAGGTTTCCGGGATGAAGCGATATTCCATGGACGGCACCAGTTCCAGCGGGATCCGGCGGACAGCCAGCGCTTCCCGCAGCCTATCGCAGGCACGCCGCACGATATCCGGCGTATTCCTGAACATATACGAACGATGCGAAGTGCAGATGGCCCGTTCAAAGCCCCACGCCACCTGCCTGCGCGCCAGGTCGGCCGAAACCTCGATGCAAGAGGCTCCGTCGTCAATTTCCGGGAGAATATGGCAGTGGCAGTCGATTCTCATGGCGTTGCAAAGATACGGATATGCCGGTGCCTGGGCTCTTGGCTTTACTCAAGCCCCGGGGACGGGGATGTTGCCTTTTATGCGGATATCATCGTACATTCACTTCGTCTTATATTCCTCCGCCTTCAACATCCACTCCCGGGCCTTTTCCTTGTTGCCCATTTTGGCGTAGAGTTCGCCGATTTCAAAGCTCAGGGGCTCTGGATGGATATTGGGATTGCCGGGGAACTTCAGGCTGAGCTCAAAGCCGGTCATATACATATCCAGGGCCTTCTGGTACTCTCCCAGATGGCCAAGGGCAAAGCCCACCCAGACGATGTCTTCACCAGCCTCGGCATCGTACTCCCCTTTCGTTTCCTTCACAATCTTGATAGCCTCCATAAAATGGGTGACGGCCGACTGATAACGCTCTGTCATGATATAAAACATACCGGCTTTCCGGTACACCTGACAGGTGTTTTCGTGCGAGGGGCCATAGACCTTCATGGTGAGTTTAATCTCCAACCGAAGCATCTCTTCACCTCTGGAGGCGTATTGGTTTCCCAGCTGATAGTTATCGACCAGAAGGGTGGTATATTCGCTTACAAGATTCCGGTAGCGGAGAGGGTCTAAATTGGCCTCTTCGGCCGCCTTTAGTGCATCCTCATACAGCCTGGAAGCCCTTTTTAGCGCCTCATCATAGCTCACACCCTCCTTCTTGAAGACCTCTTTGGCCTCGTGTTTTAGGATGCCGATATATGCAATGGCCTGCTCATAGGCCTCGCTGGTGTCCGGGTAGAAGACAAAAAAGACAGGCTTGGAGCAGCTGCGAACGGGCAGTCCCCTGCTCTCCAGATAGGCATAGATGGCATCCTTTTCCCCATGCTTAAAGCCGGGGATGCCCTCTATGGTTTCCCGGGTGAACTGGGCCAGGTCGGCCAGCACCTGCACCTGGTTGATGTAAAGGCGATCCTTGATGTCCTGGGACAGCGGCATATCGTCCCGTTTCTCCAGAAGTGTCGGATCGTCCTTGACCTTGGCCCGAAGAGCTGTCTCACAGAGGAACTCCTCCCAGGATTTATGGGTACCACTCTCCTGTTCGGCATGATACATAGCACGAAGCTCTTCGTCCGTATTTATCGAACGAAGTTTCAGTACCTGTTCTCCCAGCCAGGGATTTACGATGGGTTCATCCATAGGTACAAATTTATGCCTTTTTCTTGATATAGGCAAAGGCGGGGAAGGTCTTGATGATTTCCCGGATGGAGCTGTTGACCCAGGCTTCCAGCTGAGGCTTTCCGGGGCAGTTGTTCACATAATATTTAGAGGCCAGATTGCCTTCGTTCACCAACTCGAACTCCACGTAGCCCGGCATATCGATACGTTCGTCAGAGGTCACCAGCTCAACGTTCATCTCCTTGACTCCCTCGGCAAGGATGTCCAGGACCTTGCTCCCTACTACGCCCACGGTGAGCTTCAGGAGGTCGTGCCCCATCTTTTCGTCGAAATGGGTCTGGAACTTCTTGTAGTAGGGTTGTACGTCGTCCAGCATCCAAAGCTTGCCATAGTTCTTGGAGAGAGTCAGGGTGCGATTGATGGTGTTAGGTTTGTTCATATGGGTCATAGTTAAGGGTTAAATGTTCACGCTTACACCGATAAAGACGGGTGAGTCCATAGAATCTATCAAGAAAAAGAAAAAAATATCACTATGATAGATTGGGCTATTTATGCACGTCTATATGTTCGTATACACGAGATCAGCTTCCGGCCAATGCCCCGCCACCGTGGCGGAGCGGGATGCCTTCGCTCCTTGTACTATGCAGTGCACACTCATATACTTTGTCGGCAACAAGCCGTACGTGATTCCTCCGGTGCGAATCAAGCGCTACGAGCGTATCATCTGGACGGAGAAGGGTGAAATCTTCTTCACGGAAGATGCTGCCCTGGACCATTTTGAATGGTTCCACGAATTGCCCCGGAAGAACTATTTCGGTGAAGATCCTAACGACCCGATGTGATCGATTCTATGAAATAGCCTTTGGTGTGAACCTGTCCCAGGGCACGGAGAGTTTGTAGGTATAGAAGTCGTGATGGTACAGGCGCAGGTCAAATGTCTGTTCCAGGAAATGAACCAGGACGTTTAATTCTCCCTTGCTGTCTTCGAAAAGGACATTGAACTCTTCCCTTGTTATCTGCATGATATCGGTCAGCGTATCCACGCTGCAGTTATCTTTCAGAATCTGCTTTGTCCTCTCCGGCATGTCCATATCTTCCAGGCGGGTGGCCAGATGAGGGGCACGTCGAATGGCGTCGCAGAGCGCTTCTTCGCCCAGATAGTCGGCCCAGGATTTATCCTGATTCGTTTCACAGAACTGCTTATATGCCTCACGTATAGCCTCGTTATCATCATGGCCCTTCCTGTACAGTTTGATCAGTTCTGCGAGCCAGGGATTAACGGGCTCCGGTTTGATACTTTCCGGCTTTTTGTCCTGGGCATTTTTGTCCAGTTCCATGAAATATGCTACCACATCATCCATCCCTATTCGCACAGCTACGTACTCGATCATCATCAACTGGAAGTTCTGATTCTTAAGACCTTCAATGATATTAATCTTTTTCTCGTCATCCTTCAGTCTAAGGAAGAAATAGGTGGGCATTCCCAGAAGATCCGTATTCTCCAGGACGGATATCATGGCCCTTACCACATCCTTCTTAATGGCCAGGTAGTGCTCGTTGGTAAACTTGGAAAGTGCTTCAAAGTCATCCGTGAACCACTTCTCATCGGGTTCTTCTACAACCTGATGAATCTGGCTCTCGTTCTCCTGACAAACCTGCTTATAGGCATCGAAGAAATAGCGCGTATCCTGCAGGAAATCGAAGATGGCCTTGGGAATTTCTCCATTATTCGCCTCCGGCTTAACATACCGCAGCTTTCCTTCGAGTTCTTCTTCAAGAGCCTGATATTCGTAGTTCTTATAGTAAGCGTCGAACCAATCTTGAACCAACGTAGGACGGGCGAAATTGAAGTTGTGGGATGCCCCGGGCGAAGGAATGGTCCAGTAACCGTAGGCAAGGGAAAGTTTGGAGGTCTTTCCGGGGTAGCTCTTGAGCTCCTTTCCGAGTTTAGTGAGATACTGAGTAATCTCCTCCTTTACCTGTTCTTCGTTTATACAGATAGCTCCCAATTCTTCTTTGGTAATCTGAAGCAGGTCATAGAGCGAATCCACTCCAGCCCAATAAAGAATATCCTTGGCCTTGTCGGTAATGTCCATCGTGGCTAGGGACTTCTTCAAGAAAGGGTACTTGTGCAGGTATTCTTCCAGGGAACTCCTGGTCAGGAACTCCGGCCAGGAGAGGTTCTCTCCCTTGTCACAGGAAATACTATACCAATTCCGTAGGTAGGAGTCGCTGCGGGATTTGCGGAATAGCTGGACAACGTCTGTCAGCCAAGGGTTCAGCGGAAGAGATGTTTCTGTCATTAATTACTGACAAATACGCAGTGGTAATCGGAGTCTTCCCAGGCATCCAGGAAGTGGGCGATGGAAACGGTGATAGGGATGGGGCCAAAGGCAGGGTCATAGAGGGCAACTTCGTCGTTCTCTACAGAGACCGATAGCACAACTACGCAATGGTCCACGATCTTTCCTACAAACACGTCCTCTATGCGCTCCTCCAGCGGGTCTCCTATTAGTTCTCCCCCATCCACGGCTGCAATCACCTGCTTCCCTTCGTCAATGGCCTTAATAATGTCCTGCAGCGTGGCGTCTTCCATTTTCTCCACTTTCAGGCCGAAATGCTCCGCCGTATTGCCGAGGTCCTTGACATAGGCGCCGTCATCGGTAAGCCAGCCCTTGTCAAGGGCAAGGTCACGGAGCTCCGGAACAGCCTTATGAATGCCGAAGCAATGCAGGATGAATTCTTCACAACGGACGGCACAGAGCACGTCTCCACGGGAACGGGCGATGCGTGCAATCTTTTCCATTGCATTCAGGGCACGCTTCTTAATGTTGTAGAGATTGGCTTTTTTGATGCCGGTAACCTTTTCCAAATCATCGAAGCTCATTCCTTCGATGACGTGTTTCTGGAGCACGAGTCGGTAGTTGTCGTTCTCTATCAGATCCAATATGGCGGCTACATCCATCACGGCTTCATTGGCGGAGTTATCCGCCGTCGCATAATCGTTCGCTTTTATTAATAGACGTTTATCGGTATCCGTTTCTATCACCCGCTCACGATTAATTTTATCAAGGAAGAAATTCCTTGCCACCATCTTGAGCCACTGGTAGATGGAAGAACGTCCTTCCCACTGGCGAAGACGGCGCGCGTCGTTTTCCATCAGGTGCAGGTACAGCTCGCTCACCAGCTCATCGTAATCGGCCCCTTGGGGGTAGAACTTACTGATTAACGCAAAGATAAGCGGCTGGCAGCGCCGGAAGAAAAAGTCCTGCGTAATGCGTTCATTGCGGTCAATGAGACCTTGAATGATTTCCTGGTCGGTCATAAGCTATAGGCTGGCGGCTTCGGTGATGAAGCCCTTCAGGGTTTCATCGGCCTTCATCAGTGAGTTAATATTCATCTGGAAAGAAATCTCATCTTTCAGCGCCTTGGCGGTAGCGTCCTGGTCATCGTAGTGCCAGGAAAGCAAGATGGCGGGAATCTTCAGGGACTTGAGTTTCCGGGCAAGAATCTCATAATCTGCGTCGCCGGTAATCATGACCACGAAATCAAAATCGCGGTACATGGCCATCTCAAGGGTCTCCAACGCAAACCAGACATCAATGCCTTTCTCATGCGGAGTACCGTCCGGCAGGTCATACACGTGCTTATAGTGGAGCACGATATCGTTTTCAATCAAGCGGTCTTCAAACTTCCTGTCATCCAGAAGGAGGTTGAGTTTCTTGGCATCATAGGCTTTATAGCGGCCGCGGAAAAAATGAGCCTCTGTTACTACGCATGCACTCGATTCCAGCTCATACTTTTCGGCAATACATTTTTGAATGTATTTGATGAGGCCTTTGATATTCACCCTCCGTCCTTCTGCCTTAAGGCCCTTGTCAATCAGCTTGAAGTAGTTGCCATCGATGAACAGGCCGATGGACTTGATATCTGCACTTGCCATAATTATTTTCGTCTAGGATTGAATTTATCAAGATTTGCCTTCCAGTCGGCCTCGAAGGCCGGGACTGTTGTGGAGAAGTTCTCTTCCATGGAGGCCGGGATCCCCTTGGTGTATACCGTCTGCAGGAACGCTTTTACGCCGGACACCTTATATCTGTCTTCCATGTGGCAGAATATTGAGTGGCCTCCCGTATAGATCTCAAATACATACGGGAAATAAGGTGCGCTGAGGTCACAGTCCTTCCGCATCCTTTCAATATCCTGGGTACCAAGCTGCGGCCTTCTCCCTGTGATGCCGGTATATTCAGCAATTCCTTCCGTACACCACATAGGGAGATTAACACGCTGGTTATAGTCAATGGATGCTCCAAAACAATAGTGTGTCATTTCATGCCATTGAACCTCCCGATGATAGGTATCGTCACGGAAAACGGAACTTCCTTTCAAGATAATGCCCTTCAGGAAGAAACCGGAAGGCGAAATCTCATAGATGGTGACTCCGTCCGAGTTCCCGGCATCTCCACCGCCGATTTTCTTGTACAGGACCGCGTAATCTTCCTTGCCGACGGCCAGATAAATGGGCACTTTCCGGCCATTCATATCTTCCGGATAGTAATACTTGCCGACAATGTCTTCCATGCGCGGAATAGCCTCATGCGCATACTGCAAGGTCAGTTTGGCCCGCTTGGAGAGGGACTCCGGATAATAGATGATGAAATACTCGTCTTCCAGCGTCTCCAATCCTGTTTCCGGGTCGTTGCCAACATCACCGCCATTTCCCCATGGCGTCGGCCTCGGGATGGGGCTGAACGTAGACAGGATATCGTCCAGGCCATTGCCCAGGTCGTTAATCCAGTCGATGGTCTCCTGTGGGATATCGGCATAACGAAGCGGCTTTTGGTCCTTGCCTTTGTCATACACCTTGATAAGGGCCAGGGCCGACAGGATGAATACCAACAATACTGCTGCTATGGAACCTACTCTTTTCATGCTAGTTCAGGAATATGATGTCTTGTACGGCTTCCTTGGTGGTGGAACCCAGGTCGCCAATCTTGAAACCGTCTCCCGTGGTCTCACAGAAGAAGTACAGATAGCCATCCTTGGTCACAAGGGACTGGTCGGCCATGGAAACCAGTTCAGATGCATCAGGACGCTTGAAGGCAACGGCAATGGCTGCATGACTGGCTGTTGTGATATAGGCTGTCTTGTAACCTGCCTCCCGGAAGAGGACGGCGCCAAGGGCCGCCTTGCAGTCACAGTCTCCCCTGCCGTCAAACATGGTCTCGTCCGGATAGCGGGCATACTCACCCATATTGCCAATCTCATCGCACTTTTCGTCATACTCATAAGCGATGTTCGGCTTCTGCACAAAGTCCAGGATAAACTGCATCCTGTCCATCTCTCCCAGGCCTTTTTCCTTGGCACAACGGTCGATGTAACGCAGCACCTCATGGACCTTCCTGTTGTTCTTGCAGGAGGCCATCAGTTCCTCCACATTCTTTTTGAAGCCGGCCGTGGGATTCAAGCGGAAAGGATTGTTGGAACGCAGCTGGGCAATCTTCTCCGGATCAAACTTCAGCGTGAGTTCGCCATGAAGTTCGTGATACCAGGAGTCCAGGTCCCAGTTGAAGGTCTTTTCAACAGTCTCGTTGCCGGGGTCTGTTTCGTCCGGAATTTCCGGAATGTCCGAATCGTCAGAGTCTCCGTCATCCGGCCATTCGGGTAGATGGTCTTCCTCGTCATCGGCAGCATCAGTGACCACCCAAGGTTCCTTTGTTATGTACTTGCGGTTTACCCAGGCGCCGATAAGAATGGCCGCCTGCAGCGGAATGAAGTCACTGCCGTAGATGAAGATGGACACCAGCAGCGAAGCGGCGGATGCCAGGATAATCCAGTTGTTCAGGCCGCCCACGCCGGTATTCCGGTCAATCAGCATCAGGAAATCGTCGAAGGACTTCCCTTCCAATGAAGCTTCAATTTTCACCTGGCGTAGGATGGCCCATATGGCAAAATACACCAGCAGGAGCGCAGCCGTAAAACCAATCTGCTCACCTAGGGCCGGGAAGGAAGCCTTACCCATCCCAGTGAGGTAGAAGATGAAGTAGATAAAGGTGAAAATAACGGCGGCAGGAAGTGCCGTATCCTTCCACGTGAGCCTTTCGGCCATGGCATCCTCGCTGGAGGGTTTGGGCTGGCGGTCTTTGTACAGCAGCAAATATCCGCCGGCGCGTGCCGTCACCGTGTACTTGTTGGATTTGGCCTTGCCCAGACGGCCGGTCTCGACAACCTTGCCGACAATTTCGTCCTTGGCAGCCTCGCCGTCACCGTTCTCACTGGCCAGTGGCGGGCATTTATACACGTAAGAGTGCTTCTTGAGCCAGAGTTCAAACCAGCGTCCAGAGCCATTGATGCCGGGACGGCCCTTGAGGTCTGTCATATATCCCAACCGAATTCCGGACTGGTCATAAATGTTACCGGCTAGGTCCACCCAACCCGCCTTGAACATCGCATTGGTAAGGTCGGAGGCGGAAGGGTCTTTCCGCAGGTTAATCAGCGCCAGGCCGTTATCTACGTTGGAATTCCCCTGGTAATGGTTTGCCGGGGGCTGGTTGTTGTCATGGAAGATATATGCATCGGAAGATATGTTGAACACGGCATCTCCAAATGTATGGAAACGACCATCTTCACCGACATAAGCGGTCCTGGCTTTCTTCTTGAACAGGCCGATAATCTCGTATATCGCAAACAGGATGAGCAGGACGGCCAGCAGCAGAGCAATTTTCATGAATACCATAGCCTATCCTCCTATAATCTGTTTGTCCAACTTGTCCATATCCTCTTTGGGGATGCGAAGAGGCATTCCGGCCAGGGTGTATGCCAAATCCTTCCTGCGGTAATACGCGTAGTAGAGCGTCAGTATCTCAGCGAACGAAAGCTGGGGAAGCGGATCAAGCTTGCAGTTGCACACCGCTTCGGCAAAGAAACCATTGTCCAGTTTCTTCCACTGAATCAGGAAAGCATAGTCCGGAATAAAATCGTCTGCCGATGACCTGACGTTTCCGAATATAGGAGCGGCCTTTACATTCTTAATCCTGAGTATCGGCGTTCCGTCCACAGGCGTAGAGAAGAGCATGCCGCTCACTCCGGCCATCTTCTGCAGCGGCCTAAGGTCAATGTCCTTGCCCAGAAGCTGAAGCATCGAGCCAATGTCTGCGGCAGTGTTGATGTTGAGCTTGGGCTTATAGAGTTTCTCCAGCGCAGCCACGAAGTCCTTTGCGTGGTCCTGCACAGGACTGTCATCAGAAAGATCTGCAGCTTTCACCACTTCTTCTTCCAGGAAGGAACGCTTGAGAAGCAGCGTGATGTCGCCTGTCCGAAGTTGGGACAAATGCACCTTGTTCTCTTTGACAACAATAGATGCTTCGACAACCTTTGGATCAAGAATCATCTTCTCACCGCAGAACTCTCCGTCCAGAATGTCCTGGTTGAAAGTTGTTATGGGAAGGGGCGCCGGAGCTGATTCTGATTCGTCTTCTCCGGAGAGTGCGTCGCGGAAGGCCGACAGGCGTTCGGCTTGAGCGTCGCATTCTGCGGAAACGGAATCGTACAATGCCAGCTTCTCTTCGAAAAGGAATGCCGAAAGCTGCTTGTTGACATTGAGGAGTGTCATTGCCAGAAGTCTGTACTTCAAACGCTTGATACGCTTGAAGTGACGGCGCAACTTGATGACGAATTCAATGATGAGAGACAGGAAGAACAGCACCGGTATCCACAGCCACTCAATGGTAGCAATCTCTCCAAGGTTAATTACATTGGGAGAAAGCACCCTCATAAGCGGGATAATGGTGAAGACCAATAAGATACCCAGCAGGAAACAACGGACCAGAAGACTCAGCACTACGGGCTCTTTTTTGAGGTTCTTCTTCAATTTGTCCAGAATGGCCGAAGGCTTATTCTCCTCCTCGTCGGCCAAGCACTTGTCGTAGTCGTTTCGAAGATACTTGGGGATGGGTACAATCTCCAGAAGAACCTGCTGTACATCCTTTTTCGCTTCCAAGATCCAATTCTTGGCTTCCGAAAAGAATGATTCCATTTGCGCAATGGTCGCGTACTTGGCGGCTTCGTCCTTGTAGATAGGACGATAACGGCTTTTGAGCATCTGACAGAAGGTCTCAGCAAACGTCTTTCGGTTCTTGCGGATGATAACCGAATATTTCCCCAAGAGGGCATACGACAGGGTTTGCATGAAACGCAGCAGCCGTGCGGGCATGTATTTCAGGAATTTCCTGTAGTAGCGCGGGAAAAGGTCACTACGGAAAAGATCCCAAACAGGATGCGGGTCGGCTTCGACATCCATTTTTCTGAGATCAACTTCGGCGCTGCTGCATCCCACCCGCAGGGTTTTCTCCACCGTATCCACGTCAATGGGAGCCAATTCGAACAGCGACTTGACATGCATTCTTGAATACTCGGAATTAGCCAAGTCCTTGTCCTTGAACGTATCCAGGAACTTTTGAACGAGACCGCGCAATGCAAAACGGCAGTGCTGTACGCTGTCGTAATGAATGGAAGCTGCCCCCAGCGAGAACACTCCCCCGCCGCTGGAGAGAGAATCAAAGACGGAATCACTCTTCTCACTGCAATAATACTGGCTCACCAGCATTTGGAACAGGAGTTCCGTCCTTTGCTCCGTGCTTAAGCCGGGATAAAAGAGATGGGCGGTATTCTGGACATCCTGATAAGCCACAACCCTGCTGAAATGACTCCCTTCTAGCCTCTCAGTGATAAGGTTGACTGACTCCAGAAGGAGAGCGGCCTTTTGGCGTTTGGCCTTATCGTCTTCTTGATTGAGGGTGTTAGGAATGAACAGGAAACCGCTGATATCTATACCCAGGTTGCTATGGTCGGCAACAATCATGGGAAATGCATCCCGTAGCAGACCGGGCAAAGGAGCAAAAACGCTTTGAGTAAGCGCCTCATCTGCAGCGCCCAAGACAGCTATCTGGAAATTCTCCCTGGAATAACCGGCCTTAATAAAGTCGTTGTTGCAAGTGCGTCCCTCAGACACAAGAAGGTCCATCAGGGACTTACATTCCAACGGATTGTTCACAGGCGTGTGCCTGACAGCTGTATAATGCCAGTGGGCGCGATGGTCTTCGGTCAAGGCAGAGAACAACTCCTGCAACCTGGCTGCAGAAGTTGCTTCCTGACCCAAATCTATTATCCAAAGCGGACGCATGTAACTATCTCTTTATGTCGGAAAGGAATTTGGCTACAGTGTCCAGACGTTCATTCAGCACTTCCAGAATCTCTCCAAGGGTATCCTTTTCCTTCTTTCCTGCCTTTTCCCAAGCTTCGTTCATCTTGGCTTTCAAACGTTTCACACATTCCAGATACTTCTGCTGAATCAAATCGGACTCAAGGAAATTGATATTCTTGATCAAGTCCTTGACAAGGGCTTCAAACCTGCCGTTTGCAGCATTGGCCTTGAATCCCGCCAGGATATCTGTATATTGATGTTCGGGATTATTGATGGTAACTGAGTGGAAGAACTGATGCGTGCCGTCGGTAATCTTGAGCTCTATGATTTCATTGTCAATCATCTTCTCGGAAGAAGCCGTGGCAAATTTCGCCAGCATACCCTCAAAGATGACCGGTGTATTGGAATAGAACTTGGCGTTGAACGCCTCTGTTCCCACTTTCATGATATGTGCCAGACTGGGGCTCAGCTCATTGAGAATGAGATACTTGACAAACAATTCGGTCTCAGGATCGATTTCGCGCGGCAGCTTGATTTGATTGGCGTCGCCACCGGCATCGGCAAACACCTGATGGAAATGATAGAAAGACTTGTTGGGACATTTGTTGTATTTCTCCTCCAGCATACGGTACATGTCGTAGTATTCGAAGGAGAAGCCCAACTTGGTGTCCACTTTGTACATGACGGACGGGTCGTCGGAAGAACGGAAATCCAGCCTTCCCACTTCGGCGGTACTCTCGAATACACGCTGGACAACGCCTCTGGGGCCGACGCTGAAGCCTTTTTCCGTGACGGGACCCAGGTTGAGCGACTTGTTGTACGGGAAGAATACCGGCGGATTGGTTCTGCGACGGATGTCGTTCTGGGCTTCCACATTCAATTCGGAATAGAACTCGGCCAGCGATTTCTTGCTCCACTGCTCACCGATAACGGAATCTTCCATAATGCGGGCTTCAAGCGCAACACCGGCATAATACAGGATATCTTCGATAGTGCGGCCGTAGTCACTACGGGAGGTATTGGTGAACAGATGATTTTCTTTTTCCACCAAGTATCTGTCCTGAACCATCTTTTCTTCGTTGATGCCCATCATATAGCTGAAGAACGCCTCAATAGAGACCTTGACATCTCCGTTACGCAGAGGCGCAAACCCCTCGCCTTCCACCACATGATTGGTACGGCCGATGATGCGGGAGTACCACTCGGAGAATTTGTTGCCGTCTTCCACCCATGTGCTGCCATTGGAGTATTCCGTGATATCCGGGATATAGATGGATGTCACGTCATTCTTGGTGGCATAGAAGAGTTCGGCCAATCCTTTATAAGCGGCGGCAACGCCGTTGTCCTTATTGAGGGCAAGGGTTGCAGCGGAGATGAGTTTCTCAACGTGCCTTATGATGCCGTCAATGATACCTTGCTCACCAACAGCGAGTTCCTGTATCATCTCAAAGGCGGCGTCGGCCAGCATCACCTTCACTGAGGCTGTAACCCATTTCTTTAGCTGGTTATAGTAGGCCTGAACGTCCTCCGAGTTGGAATTTTTCAGACGCTCACCCAAAGATATGTTGATGGCTTCCTGATAGAACTGATCCAAATTCTTTGCCAGGGTATCTCTTTGTTCTTTCAAGGCCTTCTGGCTCTCGCTGATGCCGCGGAGCCTTGAATTGTCATTCCCCAGAACGTAGGCATCATTCAGATGGGTGCAGAACGCATCCAGCTCCCTGAGGACGTCCCTGACATACATCAGACCCACTTTTCGGGCATTGTCTTCCGTCCATTTCCAAAGGGATTTCTCAATAGCCTTAATTGTGTTCTCCCGCTCCTCCTTTTTTGCATGCATCGACTCTGAGACTCCTTCAATGATTTTCTCGGCCGTGGCCTTGCTCACATTGGGCGGCAGTACTGAAACCGTTTTACCCTTACTATCAAGAATCATCTGAGGAGGCAGTCCTCTGGCGATGCGCTGCTTGACCTCGTTATGGATGGCCGTGAAATACTCCCCTTCCGCGCCATCTGTAAGAGCCATCTTCTTGATAAGGTTGTCAAATACAGTCATCATTTCCTTTTCACGCTGGGTTTCGGAATCAATCCCGTCTCCCAGGACTCCGTAGCGCAGCAACTCATACTTGAGGCGCAGGTCCATATAATTCTTGAACTCTTCCTCCGGCTTGCGGATGGCCACGTAACCTAGCGGGACCAGGTAGTTGTGCGCATTGCGAATAGAAGGATCCCCGGTCTCGTTGTTGTTGATGAAGGACTTGAATCCGTCGCCGCCTTCTCCATCGTGGATATAGTATAGCAGCTCCGCCGTATTACGGTACAGTTTGTCCGGATCTCCCAAGTTGTTGAAATTATCCGTATTGATATCTATGGGAATACAGAACTCAAACGGGCGGTAAGGAAGTGTATTATTGATGTTCACATCGTCACCAAGAACGGCAAGCCGGTGGTACAGTTTATTCTTCTCCGGATCTGTAGCCCAGGACTGGATGGCATCCAGTTCCTTGAACACAGCAATGGTATTGACCGGATAGCGTTCGTTCTTGGGGTTGATGTTGATATAGAGACGGGGCATGAACAGTACCAGGCCCAGGATTGGGTTACCCGGCTCCACGTGGGTCTTATGCAACATATTGACCAGATACAGCACATCATTCAAGGTGCCGCTTCCGGTACCGCCATTGCAACTGGAAACCACCCAGTAATGGATAACGTTGGATTCTGAATTCTTCTCTACCGGGTTCAGTTCATTGATGGCAGTCACCACCTTGGAAATAAACTGAGATTCCATCTGCGCAAAAGCCAAGCGGGAATTCATTCGGAATGCTTCGGCTCCCTTGGAAAGCGTACGGTCTCCCATATTGGCCACCACCAGTTCGTTGCAGGCCTCCAGGATTCTCCGGCTCTTTCTGCCAACCGGGTTAGCATTTGCTTCCCGCCAGATAGCTGCCGGGTTCTGATTCCCCAGATTCAGCAACTCAGAGGGGCTGATAAACTGCTCGCGGCCGCCTTCATAAACGTGCTTGTACACGTCGTTAAAGTGGTCCACGTCTCGGTTATCGGTATCCACAAAAATGAAACGGTAGTTCTCTTTCATCACCTGGATACGGGACTTCATTTCCGTGGCTTTTGTGCGTCCGTAAATCTTGTACTTGAGGTATGAGACCACATTAACGCCTGTTCCGCCTAGTCCGATAAAGATGTGTTTGTCTGCCATAATATTATGATTTTTATTTGATTACTATTGTGCCGACCAATAAATGGTATATTTATCAACATAGATAGCAGAATAACGCGGCACAGCCGGCGTATGCATCCTTAGCCATGTTCTTCCATTTACATCGAACTCCGTCCCCATGGTCATTCTGACTATATATTCCGGCTCTTTGAAAAGAAGTAAAGCCGGATACTTTTTCACTTTAATCTGGATGGTCCAGTCACAATCTGGAACCGGGATAAAACCGGCTCCCAGGCCGAAATCAACCATTCCGGCGGCATTGGCTGTTGCGTTAGGTGCTACCGGGCCATGAGAGTCACAGACCTCGAAAACGCCGTTGATCCTGTAAAACTTACTCCTGTTGCGGACGACCGCCTTGATAAAAAGTACGATATAGAGAAGAATCAGGAATACAATCACGCAGAACAGCCACAGCGGTATTGGATAGCAGAATACCGTCCGGGACACCGGGGCCGATGCCTGCATCGTGGGAGCGGCGAAGCCTAATTTGGCCAATTCTGCCTCATAAGGCACCTCGAAGCCGGCTTTGGCTTCCAAGTCTCCGCTGATCTTCTTGAACTTGGGCTGGAGGAAAGAGGTCTTATGGAGGGACAGCTTGCCGGCATCCAGCACGGCATCGTCATCCTTGGTTTTCTTGGGAAGATTGGGGTGGAACGCGAATCCCTTGGCCGATGTGCTCACCTCGCCCACGCGAAGGCAGTCATAGACCGGATTCGGCTTCCAGTTCACGCCCAGTTTCACGCGGCCGTCAATGTCCAGCGAAGGGTCAATGGCAAACTCATCCGGCTGAATCTTATGGGCGATGAGGGCGTAGAACTTATCCAGCAGGATGGCGTTCTTGCGCTGGGTAAACCAGGCCGACAGGGCGCTGCCGCTGGTGATGGGCACGTGGTTGAAGTTGAAGCGCTTGGGGAATACGTTGCGCACCTTCTCCAGGTCACGGCCGCTGCCGGGAAGCTGGAGGCAGAAGACGTAAACGTCGTTCCCGGCCTGTTCCGTCGCGAATCTACGGGCTACGCCGTCCCAGTCCTCGTGTCCCTTGCGTGCGGGTGAAGGATCGTGCAGGAAGTCCGTGATGATGAAGACGAACTTGAGGCGGCTGCGGTCTATCTGCTTCATATCGTTGGCCAGATAGTGCAGCATGTTGTCCAAATCCGTCCACTTGAAATACTTCTCCTTCTCGTAAGCCGTGGTGGGCATATCGTAGACATGCCCGGCGTAGTTGATCAGGTTGGTTATAGTCTCGGCGCCAATCTTACCGGCACTGCCCACTTCGTTGGTGGCTTCGCCGCCGAACTTGATGATGGACACGTAGTCCCCTTCTTGCAGGGAGCGGAAGAATTCTCCCAGGGCGGGCACCACGGTATCCTTGTATTTGTTCATGGTGCCGGACACATCGATGGCGAAGATGTAGTCTGCCCGCTGGCCTTCCAGTTCCTTGCCGAATTTTTTCATCAACTGAGGATAATCAGCCTTGAGCGCATCAAAGCTTTCCGTCTGCGCAAAGACGGGAGCAGCAATTATGGTGAATAGGGTTAGAAGCGTTATTAATTTCTTCATGCGAAGTGGTTTTTCATGTCTAACATACAAAGATAGCAGAATTAATGAAAAATCTATCAGTGTGACTAAAAATAGTTTAAACAGTAGTCACCGTTTAATCAAACAAATCTCCTGCAGAGGGAAGTTTCATTAGGTACCGGCTATATACAAGATAATTATCTTCAAGTCTGATATACCTCTCATCTACCCCTGACGCCATCTGTTGACGGATAGGTATAGAGTATAGTTTGTCGCCTGCAAGAAGCCATTGTTCATCAGGACTGAGCGTTAATTTCAACTTCTTTAGTCCCGTCTCAAACTCACATACCGTTTTTCCAGTCTTGATATCCAAAACAAAAAGGGATGTTGACTGGACAGCCATATACTTCTTTCCCATTGTTA
>CAMZCW010000013.1 GCA_947305045.1 uncultured Bacteroidales bacterium
TGTAAGCTACGTACATACCGTAGTCGCGGATTTTTTCGGCATCGGCAATCTGGTCATCGTTCATGCCCACTTCCCAGTACCAGTTGGCGCGGTGTACGGGTTCAACCGTTTCTTCGTCCAGTTTGAGGCCCCAGTCAAGGCTGTCCGGGAATGAGCAGGGCGTATTCCAATCCTCGCAATACCATTCGATGGAAACGCCCATGGTGTAACCATCAGCCTTTTCGGGGGCGAGGCTCTCGCCAAATTCACTGCGGGCTTCCCGCCCCATCATGGTTCTTGCCCCGGCAAGTGTAGCAAGGTGTGCATCTCCAGTGCAGTCCGAGAAGAGCCTGCCGCTGACCCGGATTCGGTTCTGCCTGGTAGCTTCTATCGCCTCCACGGCTATTATCTTGTTGCCGTCCATGACCGCTTTGTCAACGGTGTATCCGGCAAAGAGGGTAATGTTGGGCTCGGCCGCAATGACGTCCCACTTTTTCCAGTCTTGATAGTGATGGGCGCCACGGGCATTTCCTATGCGGTCCGGACCAATCTCGTTGAGAATGTATCCCAGCGAAGGGTAAGGAGGCATGTTAATCTGACCACCGAGCCCCACGCGCACCTCTGACGAATTGTTGCCACCCAGGACATAGCGATCCTGGATAAGGGCCACCTTGCTCCCGAACCTTGCTGCGGCTATGGCGGCGCAAAGGCCGCTCATCCCGGCACCTACGATGACAAAATCGAACCGCCCCTTCTCTTCCGTTTTTTCAGGAAGAAGACTGGCCCTGAGTTTCCGATAATCATCAAGGCTGTTGCCGGGAATCTCGTCTGTGGTCGTGAGCAGGATAGCGTCACAGCGGCCGTCCAGGCCGGTGAGGTCTTGCAATGCCAGGGTATGTCTCCCCTTTTCCAAGTGGTATTTTCCACCTTTGTGCCAGTACCATGCCGCTTTTTCTTCCGGGGTGTTTCCGCCGCAGCCTGTTCCGAATTCCTCAGGATCGGCCTTGGAATCGACAAGCACCTTGAAGACGCCGGGCGTTTTTCCGTCACTCCAGAAGGCCGTCCAGTTCTTGGTACGTACCCAGAGGGTATAATCTCCGCTTTCTTGTATTGTTATTGTTGTGTTGGGGTTCCTCTTGAGAGCCTCTCCGATACCGTGGGCAAGCAGGTAACTGGAACCCATCTGAAGTACGAACTGTTGCTCTACTGTCCAGTCTCCGAGGTCCTCGAAGCGGGTACAGAGCGTAAGCAGTGAGTTTGAAGTATTCATGCCTTGTCTTTAAGTTAAAATCCCGATGCGGCAAAGATATGCAGAAAACTTCATATATGCAAACTAAATCGATAAAGTCATACTTTTTTGTGCTATTTTAACCATAAAAAAAGAGGCTTGCGCGGCCTCATTTTCTACGGGTGGAACCCCCGAAAAACAACTTGGGTTCTACTAAAATCTGTTCTCCCGGTCCCCCTCCCATCATTCTTCTGAGCATGTGGTATGCCTGGGTGCCCACCTGGTCGGAGCACTGTGATACATATGAAATGCTGGGAGAGTGGGTTGTCCATGCCGGACTTTCGTCATGGCAGAACAGCGCCATCTCTTCAGGAATGGAGAGCCCGGCATCCATGATGGCCCTGAGGCTATTGAGGGACAGCATGATTCGTGGTGTAATCAGGGCCTCGGTACCCTTGCGCACCGCCTCTTGAACGGCAGCCCGGGTCTCACGCTCCTGAGCAGCGCTTTCTACCATATAAATGTGGGGAACCAGCCCATACGAAAGCATGGCATCCCGGTATCCGAGTTCCCTGTCCCGGAGCGACAGGACATCCATGTTTTCGGATATCATTTCTATCTTTCTGTACCCGCCTTCCACAAGGTGTTTTACCACCTGCTTCATGCTACCGATATTGTCCAGGAAAACCCGCCCCACTCCTTCCAGGGCCGGAACATCCCTGTTTATCAGGACCAGCGGGATATTCAATTTAACAACTTTCCTGAGGATGTTTTCGCTGCCGGCACAAGGCGTAACGATGATTCCATCCACTTCGTGCCCGGCAAAAATGTCAAGGAGTTCTTCCATTCTTCTGGGACTCTCGGCTGAGCTGCCGAACATAACGCTGAAACCGTCATTATGTGCCAGCTCTTCTATATATCGGCCGGCTTCCGAAAAGGCATAGTTTGAAATGTCCGGAGTAATGACCCCCAGCAGGTACCGCTTCCCGATTCGCAGAGCGGTGGCGATTCGGCTTGGCTGGTAATTGCGGAGTTTAGCAAGACCCAGAACTTTCTGAGCGGTTTCACGGCTGATATCGCAGTCCGGTGAACCATCTTCTCTTCTAGGCGCATTCAAGACCCGGGAGACCAACGTGGTTGACACCCCCAGCTCTTTTGCCAGATCTTTTAGCGTTACTTTATCCATACGTGGATTTTTCGGGCAAAGATAACAAACTTTATCGATAATGCCGCACGCAAGAGTCGTTAATCACGCCTTTCCAGTCCTCGTCGGCATGGGCGTTGAGCGCATTGCCATGCTCAAGTGGCAGGTGAACGACCTCCGGCACTACTTCGAGAACGACATGCGCTTCCTCTCCGAGTTCGCCACCGCAACGGAAGTGTAAGCCTTACAATGTAATTTCAAGTTCCAACTTTGCATCGGCCGATGACGGGCCAATGAGGATTTTGTATTGTCCCGGAGCCACGACCCAACGGTGGGACTGTACGTCATAATAGCTGAAAGCGTCCCGGTCCAGGTGAATGGTAAAATGAGACTGTCCGCCCCTGACAATGAATTTCTTGTCATAGCCTTTTAATTCTTTGGCCGGACGCATCACTGGCGCTGCATTTACAGGAGCCACATACACTTGTGCCACTTCTTTGGCATCAGCCATTCCCGTGTTGCGCACCGTGAAACTGACATCGAAGCCGTCTCCGTCAGGAACTACGGAGGCATCGGCATAATCAAAAGTGGTGTAGCTGAGGCCAAAGCCGAACGGATAAAGAGGAGTCACGCCAAAGTGCTCCACACCACGATAACCCAAAAAGACGCCTTCCCCGTAGGTAGTATAGTTGTAATGTTGCCGCTTAGGGTCCTTGTGGATTTGCGGCTGTACATCATACCATTTTTGGGCGGGATTCTTATCCTTGGCGCCCCAGAAGGTGAAAGGCAGGCGGCCGGAAGGCGATACCTTACCACTTAGAATGGCAGCCAGGGCGTTGCCGCCTTCCTGGCCGGGATACCAGGTAAGCAGAATGGCTTTCACGCGGTCCTGCCAGGCAGACAGGTCGAATTCTCCGCCTGAATTGGCGACCACGACCACATTGTCATTGTATCGGGCCATGCGGAGAATGAGGTCATCCTGCCCTTTAGGCAAGGTGTACTTGCGGTCCATATTCTCTGCTTCCGAGAGCGAATCGTACCCGACGCAGACAATCACCGCTGCCGCTTTACGAAGGACCTCCGGAGAGGGAGAATCCAGGGCCACCACATTCCAGTTTTTGCCCAGCGCCTGCAGGCCGGCAGCGGGCGTCACGCCCTTGCCGTCTTCCGGCTGCACCCAGCCGGAGCCGCCGCCGCACGCCATGGTGTGGGCATTGGGGCCGGTAACCACAATCAGGTTTTTCTTGCCAGGTTTGAGCGGAAGCACGCCTCCCTCGTTCTTAAGGAGCACCGGACCTTCCAGGGCCACTTCATAGGCCCGCTTTTGCGAGAGAGCCGGGTCTTCAGCATCGGCCTGTGCCTCCATGGGGTTGTCCAGGAAGCCAAAGGCGGAATAGGCCTGCAGAATGTGCCGGCATTTCTCGTCCAGGTCCGCTTCCGTGATTACACCGTTTTCCAACAGGGCCTTTACTGCTTTCTGGTGGGACACATGGTTGCGCGGCATTTCAAAGTCCACGCCGGAGGTCATGAAATTGAGGGTGCTGTAGGTGGAGGTCCAGTCCGTCATCACAATGCCCTCGAAGCCCCAGGCACGCAGGTTCTCTTTCACCAGCCAGGGATTCTCTGCGGCATGCATGCCGTTAATGAGGTTGTAGCTGGTCATGACGGCACCCACGCCGCCTTTTTCCACGGCCTTGCGGAAGGTAGGGAAATAGATTTCGTTCATGGTGCGCTCATCCGCATTGGAGCTCACGCCGTGCCGGTTGTACTCCTGCTGGTTCAGCGCAAAATGCTTGATGGTCGCCATTACCCCCTGCTCCTGCATGCCTTGGATATAGCTCAGGGCCGTTTCTCCGGCAAGATAAGGGTCTTCACCATAATACTCGAAGTTGCGGCCACACAGGGCGCTGCGGTAAATATTCACGCCGGGGCCCAGCATGATTTGCACACCATGGGCCTTGGCGGCGCAGCCAATGCCGGCGCCCATCTCGTGTACCGCCTCGCGGTTCCACGTGGCCGCCGCGGAGATACCGCAAGGGTAAAACGTGCTCTGGATGTTTTTTCCGTCAATATTACGGACGCCCTGCGGGCCGTCGGCCATGCGGATGGAAGGAATGCCCAGGTGCTCAATTGCATAGGTCCTGAACCCATCCACCTTGCCGGAGATGAGATCAATCTTCTCATCCAGGGTCATCTGGGCTACCAACGCAGCCGCGCGAGCCTTATCCTGTTCTGTTACGGAAGGAGCCTGTCCGGCCGCCGTAATTGCCATAGCCAGCATCAGGCCGGCCGCAAGAATCGTCTTTTTCATATCATTTATATCTTTTTACGCGGGTATCGTTAATAACGCCTTTCCAGTCCATGCCAAAGGCAAAGTCATATACATGCCCTTGGGCATCCCGGTAGCATTCCATATCACGGGGAACGTCCTCGCACTGGGCCTCTACGGTTTCCATATGGGCCGGAAGCTGGCAGGGAAGCAGTCCATAAGGCTCCGCCACGCCGCTCAGGATATCCAGCAGGGCATTGTTGGACACGCCGCAGGACACAAGCAGGGCATCCGCCCAGGGCTCAATCTCGGCCGGGACGAAGGGGCGCTCCATGGCCACCATCACTATCACAGGTTTGTCACCCATCGCCACCTTGGTCGTTTGTACCAGCAAGGCATCGGTGCTATTGGACGATGTTTCCGTAAAGCCACGGTAACTGCGGTTGGCGCTGCTCTCGTGCGGGTCTCCGCCGGCAATACTGTGCGCACGGGCGTTCGTTGCCGTATAAGGTCCCCATTGCAGGCTGATGGGGTTGTAATGGCCTTCCGGGTACTTCTCGTCGGGCATCACAAAGCCCCAGTGGCCCACTGGACTCTTGATGGAGACAAGGGCCACATCCGCCTCTTCCGGCGTATCGACCACCTCAAAATAACGGCCGAGCAATTCCTTGGAAATCGGGTATTCGTCGTAGGAAGGCGTCGGCTTCTGCCAATGGGAAAGGCCGGCGGGGACATGGCGGAGCGGTTCATACACCCGCATCTTCCTGTTCAACGGCAACATGCCCCCAGCATTTTTCAGCAGGACGATACTCTTGAGCTGGGCTTCGTAGCCCGCGGCCACAAATTCCTTGCTGCCTACAATGGCCGCCGCCTTTTCCGGACTCACATAAGGGTTCTCAAAAAGGCCCACGCGGAAGATATTCACCAGGATACGCGTCGCGCTCAGCTCAAAACGGGCGCGAGCGCTTTCCTCTCCGTATTTTTGGGCCCACAATTCATAGGCGGCCATGCTCTCCGCGTTGTCCTTGGCACCGCCCAGCTGGTCCACGCCCGCCTCAAAGCACAACAGGCGCCGCTCGGGGCCGCTCAAGGTTTCCGTGCCCCAAGGGGTACCTTTGTGCTCCCACGGAACATTGTAATCCTTGACGATTCCCCAGTCCGTGCAGACTACACCATCATACTTGAACTTGTCGCGCAGCAAGTCCTGGATGATGTACTTTGAAAAGCCGTTTCCGACATTCTTTCCCGAAGGGTCCTGTCCGTAGGAAATGGTATAATAAGGCATCACGGCCGATGCCATCCTTGTTTTTCCGGGCAAGGCGAAGGCGCCGTCCACAAAAGGAATCAGCCCCTGCTCAAAATTGTTCCCGGGATACACGGCATACTTACCGATACCAAAATGCGCATCCCGGCCACCTTCTCCGGAGCCGCCGCCCGGCCAGTGCTTTACCATGCAGTTGACACTTTGCACGCCCCAACCCGTCTTGCTGCCCGGTGTATTCTGGAAGGCTTCACAATACGTACGGGCCATATCACGGGAAAGGGCCGGATCCTCGCCGAAGGTGCCATAGAAGCGGCGCCAGCGGGGTTCCGTGGCGATATCCACCTGCGGAGACAGAGCAGTAGTGATGCCCAATGCCCGGTATTCGGCCGATACCACCTCCCCGTGAGTGCGGATGACATCCATGTCAAAGGTAGCGGCCAGCCCCAGTTCCCGGGGCCACTTGGAGATGTCGCTCTCCCCCGCCGGGTCAAACTCGCCATCCTGCTCGGGCTTATAATTGTTGATGTTGGTGGTCCCGTTGCTGTAATTGCGGGGGTCCGTACTGTTATTGGACGGGATGCCCAGACGAGCCGACTCGCAAAACGCCTGCACGGCATTGGACCAGCCTGCCCCAATGGCCGGAGAAGCCACATTGCGCACCAGCATGTGGCGGATGTGGTCATCGGCCAGGAGCCGCCGTGCCTTGTCATCCAGCACCGTATCGTTGGCATCCACTGCACTGGAATACAGCATGAGGCCGCAGATTTCCTCCAGCGTGAGTCGGGATGCCAGGTCCTGCGCCCTTGTCCGTGCGTCCTTTCTCCAGTCCTCGTAAACGTCCAGGCTCCCGTTGCGGTTCAGGTCCTTGAAGGCAAACCCGTCCAGCGTCAGGATAGGAGCCGATGTGTAGCCGAGGGTGGGACCTTGGCTCTGATGAACAAGCGTATATCCCCCCTGCGGCTCCATAGTGATGACATTTTTGCCGCAGGCGGCCATAAGGAGGCAAAGTAAAGACAGCCGGAAAAATTGCTTCATGAACGTAATTTTTCGTCAAAGATAAAACTATTTCCTAAAAAAACGGTCAACGCCCAGGGCGATGGCGCCGTCCCCCGTCACATTGCAAGCCGGTCCGTAGCCGTCCAGGGCCAGATAAATGGCCATCAGAAGGGCGGTCATCTCCGGCGTAAAGCCGAGCATGCTTTCCAGGAAGCCCACGGAAGCCATAAGCACGCCGCTCATCACGCCTGGCGAAGCCACCGTCGCAACGGCAAGGATGAGCATGAAATTAAAGAACAGGCCAAAGGAGATAGGCTGTCCCATCATCAGTGCAACGGCGACAGCTGTGGTAGCAAGCTTGATCACAGAACCGCACATATGTACATTGGAGCACAGCGGAACCACAAAATTCGCCACTTCCTCTGATACGCCGTTCTTTCGGGTGCACTCCGTCGTAACCGGAATAACGGCCGATGACGAGCAGATTGAAAAGCCCGTAAGATAAGCCGGGAACATATTCCAGAGACATTTGAAAGGGTTTTTCCCTGCAATAGTACCCGCCACCACATACTGAATAACCAGATAAAGGATGGAAAGGACGACGCCCGTCGCGATAACTTTCGCTCCTGTTCCCATGACAACGGCCATTTTCCCGGAAGCGCTCATCTCGCACATCATGGTGAAGATATAAAGGGGCATAAGAGGGATGATGGCCTTCTCGATGGTCATCTTCACCACCTCACCAAACTCGTTAAACCAATTCTTGAGTGAATCGCCCTTGATATATATACAGCATATTCCTATCATGAAGGACAGGCAAAGGGCCGTAAGCATGTCGCACAGCGGCTTTATCTTGAGGTCGATATAGGGTTCAAAGGTTTTTGCCGATGCCGCATCCGTCTGAAGGTCCCCCACCTCAAGGATATACGGGAAAAAGGCCGATGCGCTCCCATAAGCAAACAGGCCGGCACAGACTGTAGATACATAGGCGACGCCCACCACCCAGAGCAGCATCTTGCCAGCACCCTTTCCCAGCCCATAAATAGCCGGCGTAACCAGGCCCAGCACCAGGAGCGGGACAATGAACTTGAGCAGCTGCGCGAACAGCACGTTGAACGTTTTGAAAATACGGACAAGCACTTCCGGGGCTACAAGTCCAAGGAGTGAGCCCAGTGCAATGGCAATGAGCACCTTCACAAAAAGGGAAAGTTTTATCTTTTTCATAAGTCAACAATTGCAGTATGTTCTTCGCCACGGCTGTCTTTCCAGCTCAGGCGATAAGTTCCTTTAAAGCCGCGCCAACGCACCTCGCCGCCCCGGCCGGCCTTCACTTCGAGACGGGTACGCCACTCGTGAAGAATCAATTCTTCCAGCGCATTATAGGCCGCTTTGGGGCGCATATCCCGGTGAAAAAGGCCCGACGTAGAGGGCTCTCCGGGGAAGCCGCAACCGTCCACCAGGTTCCACCAGGTGATGGCGAACATTTTTTCGCCACTGAACCACAGACGATACAGGTTCCGGGCGATGATGGCTTGAATCATCTCCCCGCGCTCCCCTTCCGTCGGGGCAGTAATGGTGATTTCACTGATGCAAATGGGAAGTCCCGGTGCGGAGAGCCGCTTCATGAGGTCCCACACGTACTCCGGGGTCTGAATAGCAGCGCCTTCGGCAATCTGGCGGCACTGATCCGGGTCATACAAATGCATTTGGGAGCCGATGGCCTGTACGCCATATCCCTCCTCCAGAAGCGTCTGCACCTGGCGGGGATAATCATCCGTGTCCACATAATCATTGATGCATTTCAACTGGGTTTGCGGAATCATTTCATCTGCGATGCGCCAGGTCCGGCGAGTATAGTCTCCAGGCAGCAGCATATAACGGCTTTTGGTGAAAAGGTCTCCGGGAATCTGCACACCGGCGCGCCAGTCCTTGCAGCTTTCGTTCACAACGTCATAGCTGGTCACGGCCGGGTGGGTTTTGTAATGATCGATTATGTCACGCACATGGGCGTCAAAGGTGTCTCCAAGAGCCTTTCCGTACCTGGGAAGCAGCTGTGCCAGTTCCGCAGGGGATAGGGACTCATAGCGCGCAGAACGCGGGACCTTGCTTTCAAACAGGGAAACGTCTTCCAGGGAATCCAACAGGGCTCGTTCGGAAGAAGGCGCCAGCTCGTGCAGCCAGCGGGGATTGTTGGTACCGCTGCCCCAGGCCAGGGGGTGCAGGTGAACGGCCACGCTATGCGCAGCGCACCATTCCACAACGGGATCCGACGCCGGACGCCGCCAATGCGGCTGGGCAAAAGGTTTCTTCTTGAACGTATTCCAGTATTCTTCGCTATCACGGAATTCGCCCTGATAGCGCATGGGGTCTTCGCGGAACCACTGGAAGTCCCGCCAGTAAAGCCCTACCGTGGCCCGATTGAACAGCGTCCCAAAGAGCTCCCGGTAGCGAGTATTCGCCTCCGGCGTCCCCAACTGGTTAAAATTAAACGTGGAGGCGCCAAAGAGGAAAGCCGATGAGACCTGTTCCACCCGAACCGGCGTACCGCGCTTGAGGCCGGGGATTTTGACAAAGCCATCGGCCTTACGGTTGCGCTCGATGTCGGCATCAATCCGCGCCTGGACCTCATCGTTCCACAAAGCCCAGTAGGCAGGACTCATCACCCCTTCCGTATCTTCCGACGCCCGGTGCGGAATGGACTGCGCACCAGCCAGGCAGGCAAAGGTCAAGGCGATGGAAAAGAATGCGAAACGTCTCATAATAAACCAAATCCAAAATCATAGGTATTTCCCTCAGTATCCCGCCAAGGGGTCATATCGTGCGGGACATCTTCCAGCTGCCGTTCCACCGTCTCCATATTGGCAGGGAATTGCATAGGCAGGCGGCCCACAGGCTTATAGGCCCCGGAGACAAGCTCCAGGAAAGCCCGGCTCCGTACCCCGAAGGCCACAAGGATGGCATCGGCCCAGGGTTCAAACTCCATCACCACCGGACGGGTGGTCTGGAGAAGGACTATTACCGGTTTTCCACCCATCTGTGCCTTGGTATCCTGCACAAGGGCCAGGTCCGATGCGTTTTCCACATCAATGCGCCGTCCTCTGTAGCTACGGTTGGTACTCCGCTCCGCGGGGTCACCGCCGGCAAGGGAAACCGCGCGGGCCGCCTGGGCCGTATAAGGCGAATACTGCAAGGAGATGGGCATGTAATGGCCGTCCTTGTACCCGATACCGCCTTCCGGTTCGGTGATGGCCACCAGAGCCCAATCGGCCTCCTCAGGACTGGAGACAAGGGTATAATGCCGGGCCACCGCGGCCGTATCTACGGAATAGCCCACATAAGGTGCTTTTTTGAGCCTGCCGGTCATGGAATACACGCCGGGAATGTTGCGCTGCGGAACATACACCTTGGTGCCGGGTTCTATGGGAAGCACACTTCCCCGATTCTTTACCATTACCACGCTGCGCCGCTGGGCTTCCTCCCCGAGCGCCTGTGCCTCCGGGTCAGAAAGCACTTCTAGAGCCACCGCAGGATCCCGGTAAGGATTCTCAAAAACGCCGCTACGGAAGAAGGAAACCAGGATTTTCCGCGCCGAGGCCTCCCAGCGTGCCCGTGCCGAAGCCACGCCGTATTTATCACACCAGAGTTGATACGCCTCCATAATCCAGGAAGCATAAACGGTCCCGCCAAACTCGTCCACACCCGCTTCCAGCGCCTTCAGGATGCGTTCTCCTTTGGTAAGCGCCTCCACGCCATAGCATTTGCCGCCGGTGGTGAGCGGGTCGCCGTTGTAGTCTGCTACAATGCCCCAGTCCGTACAGACAATACCCTCATAGCTATATTGCGTTCTAAGGAGCGTATCGATGATATAGCTGCTGTAACTGTTTCCCACATTCTCTCCGGAAGGATCTTGTCCGTAAGAAACGGTGTAATACGGCATGACGCCCGCCGCATCCAGACAGAAAGCATCCATGGCGGTCTTGAGTTGCCCGCCCGGGAATACGGCATATTTGCCAATGGACAGGTGTGCATCCCGGCCTCCCTCACCTGCACCGCCGCCCGGCCAATGTTTGACAATGCAGTTCACCTCCGGTTGCAAGGTATGGATATAGGTCGATGCCATCTGCCGCACCAGCTCCGGATTCTCCCCAAAGGTTCCGGGGACGCGCCGCCAACGGGGATCCGTGGCCAAATCGGCCTGCGGAGAAAGGGCGGTTCCAAATCCCAAAGCCAGATACTCCCGTTTGACGGTTTGGGCAAAACTACGCACTACCAACGTGTCGAAGGTTGCCGCAAGTCCCAGCGGGGTGGGCCACTGGGAGCAGACACCACCGGAACCGGCATTGAACTCATCAGTGGCTTTGATTTCGTTGCGAGGGTCCGTGCAGTTGAGTGCCGGAATGCCCCAAGGCAGGCTTTCGCACAGGGTCTGAACCTTGTTGTTCCAGCGGGCGATGGTCTCAGGGCCATCGGAATGTGCAAGGAGGATCTGCCTTGTGTCAAAGTTCACAATGACATCGCGCAACTGGTCGCAAATATCGGAAGGTTCTGCGCCACTCTCGGCATAGGGTTTCCCGTTGTAGGTGATCCCGCTCACGCTCATGGATGAAATGCCCGGCACATTCACTGTATGGCCAATGGTCATCAGGCCGGAAAGGTACTCGGGAGGGAGTTTGGCCGCCAGATCGGCCGCCCTTTCCTCCGGAGTAAGCCGCCAGTCTTCATAAGGGTCCAGCACCCCGTTGCGGCTCAGGTCCTTGAAGACCTTTCCTCCCTCACGCAGTAGCGGAACATCTGTATAAGTGAGCGTGGCCCCGCCCTTCTGGACAAGCTCCCGATAGCCGTCCTTGGTTTCAACGGCCGTGCAGGCGACAAGCGCGAGCGAAGTCCACAATAACCATTTACCACTCATGATGCCATCTCATAGATTGTACAGTTTAAGCCGATAGATACCGGAGACTTTGAAGAGCTCTTGGTAGGCGGGGCGGAAACGGCGCTGGTAGCTGAGGCCATAATAGGGACCGTCTTCCGGGATATTCAGCCGGCCACGGAGGTAGAGCATGTTGTGGTGACCGGTTTCATCGCCATTGAGCACTTGCCAGCGCTTCCCGTCACGAAGCTCCTCGCAGAAGGCGATTTGGACCCGCGGGCCAAAGTCTATCCAGGCGCCCACGCCTGCAATGGTGAATTCGTCCGAGGCCGTCTGGACGATGATGCCGTGAGCGTGCTTCTCGCCTTCAATACAGTGGGCATAAAATGTATAGTTACCCAGCGCAAGCGTATCCACAGCATCCGGGGCATCTTTTTTATCGATTCTTACAAAGCCTCGCATGGGATGTCCTTCCGCTATTAGCGGCATCATCTCCGCAATTACTTTGCATTCGGCCGTATAGTATGGATTGTCGAAATGCTCTTCATAACCAAAACCAAAGACACCTTTGGCACCGGCCTCACCCAGCGCATACCAATAGCGGCCGGCCTGGCAGTTGGTTTCCGGGATAAACAGCGGCTGGCCTTCCCCGTACGCTGCACACATCTCCCTTAGTTCCGGCCCATAGATATCCGGCGAGAGCCAGTCCAGATGGGGCGCATACTTTTTCCACACCGCCAAAACAGCCTCACGAGGGCCTCCATTGGGATATTTGCCATAGGCTTTGTCTGCAGGGGCCAGCCAGGCGTTGGTAAACAGGGGCAGGTCATAGGCTTCCTTTCCTGCAGCCGCCACAGCATCCACATAACGGGCATACGCCTCAGCCATGAAATACTGCGGAGCCATTGGGTCGTCGGACCGGCTCCAAGGGCTTTCTTCCCAGGCTTTTATACCGGCTTCCGAGAAATCCCGCTCGGCAAAGACGCCCACTTCGTTCTCCACCTGTACGCAACGGACTCTCCGGGTTTTGTCTGCCATCTTGAGATGCGCCATGAGCGCTTTGAAGGCCTTCACGTCGGCCTCACGCGCGGCCGCGCAGAAAGGGGAGATGGGGCTTGTCTTTTCCGCCACACAGGTGGGAGCCCGGAAGTACGTAGCCGTGTCGGCCTTCACCCAAAGCGGCGGATAGGAGGATTCACCGTTTTTCCAAGTACCGAACCACAGCAGGCCAAGATAGAGGTCCCGTTTGTCGGCGGCCTTCAACAGGTAATCCACCAGCGAAAAGTCAAACTCCCCCTGAACCGGCTCAAGCAGTTCCCAGCTCACGGGTGCAAGGACCGAATTAAAGCCAAGCGATACGGCAAGATCCAATGACGCATCGATGGACTCCGGTGTGGAGGCGTTGGAATTGTGCATTTCCCCGCCCCAAAGAATGGCAGGGGCCGGCTGTTGTTCCTGACAGGAGAACAGAAGCATCAGCGGCAATGTGTATAGCAGGAACTTTTTAATCATGGCGTGTGGCTTTATAGACTGTCCGGAGGACTTTTCTGGATGTGTCGGAATCAATATAATCGGCCGGGTAATATGTAATATCTTCTGGCTTTATATCCAGCAGCTCATAGGCGAAACACAAGGACGCCACGTACTTGGGAAGACCCTCTGCCAAATGCGTATTGTCCTGGCTCCGCTGGAGTTTGTAGCCGTAAGTAGATAATACAGCATCTTTTCGGCAGGCTTCGATTGCTTTCCCTACATTAACACAGGCGTCCATGGACAAACTTTTACACACCACTGGAGCAGCCTGCTGAATGAGTTTGTACTGACATCTGTACAGGCTATCCCATTCCGCCTGGCTCTCCGGCCAGCGGCCGCCATTGTAGAGAGCGACAAACTTTTCCCTGTAATCCGTATTGCCCTCCGGATAGGAGAAGGGAACCATGAGGCCGATGCGGACTTTGCCTCTTGCGGCTGGTTGCATCATGCCCCTGACATCCTCCACAAGGGCGGCAAGGCTGTATCCCTGCGCTGCTTCCTGCCCCAGATGTCGCTTCCAGTCTGCGCCCAGGGTGGCCTCCGGCTGGAAGACAACCCAGTCCCAGGGCTCATCGGCAACAATGTCCTTCAATGTTACTCCCACGCCCGCAAGGCCGTTTTCATAGCCTTCCGCTGGCGTTTTTACCGGGTTTTCGGAAGCCGTATATTTCCAATACTGATAGGTATCGTGCACCTTTTGCGGCTGGCCATTGTGTACGTAGCAGTAGGCCGTGTCATGCAGACCCCGCCACTGGTCCTCCAGCGTGCTGCCGCCCAGGTATCCGTGCCCCACAATGACGGGACGGGCGGCACTGGCAGCGATGGCACTCACATAGCGCAGGGCGTCCCTGGTCCAGCTGTTTCCCACTCCAAGAATTCGCAGCGTATCCGCCGTGGCCTTTTTTACAAGAAGGATGCAGTCGGCCCGCAGAGGCTTTCCGGAATCGCCGCCGGAGACCGTGACGGAAACACTGTCGGAGAGTTCAAAAGTGCCGATCGGTGCCCAGTCGCCTTTCATCTGACCGTCGAGGGCAATCACCCTGGAATCCACCGTAACGTTTACGCCGTCAACGACATAACGGGTCAGCGGCTCGATATCGTCAACCAAATTCACATAGGAATATGCTTCATACAGCCCCGGAGCGGGCACCCTGGCGCTGAAACGGACGGATGCTCCCGGAGCCGATGACTCCAGATAGGAGGGACCGTATCCCCGCTTGGATTGTATGCGCGTCCAGCCGGAAGGAACGTCCATAAGGGCGTCATCCATAAACAGGTCCGGCACGGAGCCGTCCTGCAGCGGGTCCCGGGCCAGGCTGGCCATCAAATCCACGGCCGATACATCCTGAACCGGAATGCCCTGCCGCAGCGACATCACGGCCGCCAGACCGGCCACCTGCCCCAGGGACATGAACACGGGCTCCATCCTCAGGGAGCCGAAGGCGATATGGCTCGCAGACACACATACAGGCACAAGAAGGTTGTCGCACGCTTTCCGGGCGGGAACAATACTTCTGTAAGGAATGGGCCATGGGCCGGGAATCTTCTCCTCCACATTGCCCTCGTTCTTCACCATCCCGTCCGCCACAATGCGACGGCAGTTGTGGGAATCCATCTTGTAGGCGGCGTATCCAATGCCGTCTGGCACATCCGAAAGTCCTTCACAGTCACTCTGGGTGACCACATAATCCGACACCATCCGGCGTCCTTCCCGCACATAAAGCTGCGGCGTCCAGTTGCCGTTTTCCGGATATTCGTCCTTGGGAAGGCCCCAGCGCGCGAGTTCCTCCCGGGTGGCAGAAGGGACGCGCGGGTCCGTCATCATAAACCAGAGCAGGCCCAGCGTGTAGTCCGTGTGCGCCTGATAGATCTTATAGCGCCCCTCATAAGAGGCTTCCAGATAGCCGGCATTCCCGCCGATAAAATCGGTCGAGAAGCCACCGTAGTTGTTAACATCGGTCTTGCGTCCGGGCATCGGGCTCCAAATGAAATACTTGGCCGATTCCGGCTGCGCGGCAATGAGGCGTGCAAGCAGCTCATATCGCGTAGAATCATAGCCGGAAGGCCTTGTCAGCGGGATTTGGTTTTCCAGCGAATCCGTAAGGCAGAGCCGCAGATTATACGCCTGCAGCAAGCCGTCCCCTTCGCCATCCTCACCTGCTGGCTCTTCAGTTACACCAGGAAGAAGCCCGCTTGCAGGGTCGCCCGGCACCACATACGGGTCCACGCCGTCCGGGAACTGATGGTTGGTGGCAATATGGCGGCCGTTCCAGCTTTCCCCATATTGTGCCCGCGATTCCCGCCCCACGGCATAACTTACGCCGGCAGCAGGCAGCAGGTCTCCTTCATAGCTGGCATCGACAAACACCTTTGCCCGAATCTTCGGCCCCCGTCCAAGCACCCGGCCTTCCCCGTCGAGCCGGCTCGTATACATGAGGGTGATGTGCGAGCCGCGCTTGCGGAGCCTGTCCAAGCCGGTACGACGCAGAACGCTTATTCGGGGATGCGCCAGATACGCATCCATCACCTCCTGCGCCACATGGGGCTCGAACACCCAGCTTTCCAGCTTGCCGTAATGCTTCCCCAGTTCCCGGTAAAATTGCCGGGATAGCCCTTGAACCACCTGTTTATTGCCAATGTCGGTAAGGCCGAGCCCGCCGGTGGTGAGCCCGCCAATATGTCCGGAAGGCTCCACTATAACCACGCTGTATCCCTTCAGGGCTGCGCTTCTTGCAGCCACCACACCGGCCGATGTACCGCCGTATATGCACACATCATACTGCTTCCCGCACGAAAGCGCCGACAGCCATACGCTGCCAAGCAGGAAGATATGCGCTATTGCTCTCATTTTGTCAAGATTCTCAGGATGGGCTCCTTGACGGATTCCATCCACAGGGTATAGCCGTAGGAGTCCGGGTGGGAACCGTCGGAGGTAGCTTCGTGGGTGGATGAAGTGGCATTGGTGGTGTTGATCCAATAGACGTTTGGATACTTGGCTACCATTTCCTGCATCATTATTTCAGCGTTTTCACGCTTGGCCTTTTCACGGGCGTCATAGCTTTCGCTGAAATTACGTTTTTCACGCCGCAGTGTCTGGAGAAAAATGAGTGGGATGCCGGGGCGCTCCTTTACGAAGCGTCTGATGAACGGTTCAAGTCTTTCCTGGACTTCCTGTGGTGAAGGATTGGAGAAGGCGTCAAATACGAATGCGTCAACAGGTTCCGCCTCCAGCAGGGCATCGGCAAAATAAGGCTGCAGCTTGCAGTTGCCGCTGAAGCCCAGGTTGATGAAATTATATCCTGTGGCGCGTGCAAGCTGGGCTTCCCAGGTCATGGCACAACGGCCGGCACCGGAGCCGTGTGTGTAGGAAGATCCCCAGACGGCAATGCGGCCCTTGAACGGCTGGGAATCGGCCTCAATCCAGCTGCCTTCATCCGTCACAATATCCAAGCTTTCAAGCTGGGAAAAGAGCGGCAGGTACACCAGGCAGTGCTTTTCAGCGCTGCCGCTGTCCTTGATGAGTTCCACCTCATGCGGTTCCCCGGGCGTGTTCTTGGGATAGCCGTTGCCGGCCCAGAGCCACTGTCCGTCCTTTTTCATGTAAAGGTCAAAGCCGCGGGCCGCTATAGCCCCCATATTGCCGCCGTCAGTCGCCTTCTTTCTCCAAACAACACGCACGCCGATGCGCTTGGAGTTGGTGGAAAACGCAACGGCCATGCCGGCGCAGTGCCGGGCCTGGCCTTTCTCTCCGTCGGTCATGCCTTCCCGCTGGTCCAGGCGGTCCCAAGGGTGCTGTGTTTCTGTGTATTTCCCCACTACGGTAAGGCTCAGGGCATCCGTATAATCTTTTTGGGCAAAGCAGGGAAGCGTCCATAGGCCCAACAGGGCCGCTACCATGAATTGGAACGTTCTCATTTTACACTTTTTACTATGGCTGCCCAGCCGCCGCCAGGTGCCAGATGAATTTTCATTTCGCCGGAAACAGAAACCGTACGCTTCTGCCAATCCGTGGCTTTAGAATCGGCGTCCGGGCCGTCTTCCCAGGCCTCCACCGAGGCTTCCGGCAGGCCTAAGGCCCACAGGTCCACAACCAAATCCCGGGCGTTCCAGTCCGTAAGGGCACCGATATACCAGGTGTCGCCTTTCCTCCGGGCCGTCACAATGTACGCGCCCACCTTGCCGTCCAGCACGCGGGTCTCCTCCCAAACGGTGGGAACCCGGTAGATAAACTCCGCGCATTCCGGTTCGGCTTCATAGCGGGCCGGGCCGTCGCAGAGCATTTGCATGGGGCCGTCAAAGACAACGTATTCGGCCAGCTGGCGGCAGCGTGTTCCCTGAGACATAGGAGCCCGTTTGCTAGGAACAAAAGTCTCTCTGGTCCCATTAACGAAGGCACCGGGAGTATAATCGGCAGGACCGGCGACAAAACGGATGAACGGAGCCGTGACATCGTGAGTTACCATGTCGTACTGCGGATACGGACGATTCCGCATCTGCTCCAGGCCGAAGATGCCCTCATAATTCAGGACATTGGGGTACTGTTTCTGGAGCCCGGCAGGAGGAGGACAGCCGTGGAAGTCAATCAGAAGCTTGTGTTTCGCGGCGATACGGGCCGTCTCGAGCATCACGTCCTGGACCGCCTGGTCGTTGCGCTCGAAAAAGTCTATCTTGAAGCCCTTTACGCCCATCGCCGCGTAGTGCCTGCATACCTTCTCGATATCTTTCACGAAGGCCGAATAACCCGCCCAGAGGATAATCCCAACATTCTTTTTCTTTCCGTAATCGATGATTTCCTTCAGGTCGATTTCGGGGACGACTTCAAACAGGTCATCTGCATACCTTACGGCCCATCCCTCGTCCATGAGCACGTATTCAATCCCATGGCGGGATGCGAAGTCAATATAGGCCTTGTAGGTTTCGTTATTCACTCCTGCCTTGAAATCCACGTCGCCCAGCGCGAACTGGCTCCACCATTCCCAGGCCACCTTGCCGGGCTTCACCCAGGAGAAGTCGCCTTTGGCGGGTGGGGCCAGACGCGTCACGAGGTCGTTCTGAGCCATGAACTTGTCTTCGCGCGCAATGCAGATAACCCTCCAGGGGAAGGTCCTGGCTTTACCGTCCCACTTGGCGATATAGTTCTCGCGGGCCGTGACTATCATTTGAAGATTCCGCTTGCCCCCCTGCTTGAAGGCTGCGGGATAAGGAGCAAAATCGGCCATAAAGCCATTGCCCAAGGGCCTGAGAAGCATGCCGGGGTATGCCATCAAATCCGACTCCGCGATTACCAGCTTGATGCCTTCGCTTTCAACGAGTGCAGGGATGACGGCACGCGGTTTGGCCGAAAGAGGCTTCATGTCCACAGGCTTGTCGTAAGGGCCAGGAGCCACGTCCAGAAGCGGTTTTCCGGTATCCCAGATGGGGAAGCTCAGCTTGGTATAGAGGTTCTGGAAGTCGTCCTGGTAGGGATCCACATTCTTGTGAGTATAGGACAGAATGGTCCGCGCTCCGGCATCGAATCTGAACTCTGTTTTCTCGCCTACGACATTATACGGCCTTCTTTTGGAGGATGTCCATCTGAAAGCGACGCCGTCGTCGAAAGCCCGCGCTTCCAAATCATATCCGTCATATTTAAAAATCAGGCTGCCATCTCCTTTTTCCACCTTGCGAGGCTTTCCGGCGCCGAAAACCGTGCCGTCCGAAAGCGTCATGGAAAGAGGCGATGAGCGGACGACCACTTTATCGTCGCAAATAACCTTGTAATAGGCCGATTCCTCTCCCGGAAGCAGCTCAAGGGCAATGCTTCCGTCCGGAGAAACCACCCGTTCCCACTCCCTGGCAGGCTGGTCGAAAGCGACCGTGGCAACAACCGGATAATGGTCCGATGGATAATGCAGGGTCCCGTCGGCCGTGGGGAACTGTCCCCTTTCAATCCTGAAACTGCGGGCCTTGAATCCGTCCAGCATGATGTGGTCGGGATACCATCTGGTGGAAGCGGTCTCATCTTTGGTATTCTGCGTCCCCCACTCACGGTCTTCAATCTCCAGGCGCCCTTCCTTGGAGAAGCGGGTGTACACATCTTCCCATCGGCCGTCGGCAATGACGTGCCAGTCTTTTGCATTATGGGCAATATTCAAGTCTCCCACCAGGATGGAAGGGACGTCCTCCGGGACCAGAGCCTCGCCTAGGCGGCGGGTTTCCTCCAGGTTGAGCACGTTGCCGCGGTTCCGGGGCCACTGGTCGTTCTTGTATTTGGCGGGCACCACCGTATGGGTGTCCAGGAAATAAAACTCCCTGCCGGAAGCCTTGTGGACAAAGCGTGCCCACACCAGCGGCTTGCAGGTGTGCGTAGGCTCGCCGGAGCGGGTTTTGGGCCTGTCCGGATGTCCGCCGGTCCAGAAAATGCCGGTGGCCAGCGTGTCAAACACTTCCCGCTTATAGGCAATGGCCACGTCGTAAGAAATGCCCTTTACGGTATTGGGGTACAGGATCCATTCATAGCCCGGGCGGCGTTCCTCGACAAGGGGGCGTATGTCCAGATTTCCCTTGACGCCCCAAATGCTGTCGCAAACCTCCTGTATGCCGATTACATCGCAGTCAAGATCGGCAATCATATCGGCAACGGCCGTGGCGCTGTTGCACCAATAACGCTGAGGGTCGGCCATTACACCGGCCTTTCCCTTCTCCACAAACGATTTCCGGGAGCCTGATGTGCAGATGTTATAGGTCCCCACCTTGAAGGTTTGGGCCTGGGCCAGAAATGGCACGAGAAGGCTAAGAATCAGTAGTTTTCTCATAATACAGTAATTGTTCCGGTGTTTACGCAGCCTGTTTCCGTATGCGTGTCGGTGGAATAAAGACCCGTAAATGCGTTTGTATCAATGGTTCCGTGCGTAGGGACATGAATGGTCAGGGCGCCGCTGAAGGCACAACCGGTGAGGCCGATACTGTTGGCCCCGTCATAGCTCTGCGCATTGCCCAGGATGCCGCCGGCCCGGATGTCGCCGGAGGAGGATGCATTGACCGTCATGGTTCCCTCGGAAGAACAGTTGACAACAGAGGCTGTCTTCGTAGAACCGGCGATGCCGCCCAGGTTCATGGCGCCGGAAAGGGTGGAGCCGCTCTCGAAGGTTATGTCTCCGGTAAAGGAACAGCCGGAAAGGATGCTGGTGGCGGCTGGCTGGAATCGGCCCACGATTCCTCCAGCCTCAGCATTCTTCAGCGTTCCATTAAGGGCCAGAGTCCCTTCGTTCCGGCAGCTCAGGATATGAACCTGGTCGCTGCTGGCATAAACCATACCTACAATGCCGCCGGCTATTACCGCAGCACTGCCATCACCAGAGGCGGTAATAGCCGCCTTGCTCACACAATGGTCGATGATTCCCCGGGGTGCATAGCCGCAAATTGCGCCTACCCGGAGTTCCTTTCCCCACTGGCTGTAGGAAATGGAGCCCTTGGCCACGCAATTGCTCACCAGCGCGCCGGTGTACATTCTGTTGGTCAGGATACCGGCCCAATACACAGTCTCCTCTCCCACAATATCGTCTTTGGAAGCGATGACAATGTCTGCCTCCACTGTCAGGTTGCGGATGCAGCCCTGCAACTCGTTGGCAAAGGCTCTGGGCAGTCCGGAGAGGGTGTAGCCGCCTCCGTCGAAATCCCCGGTGAAACCCTTCAGTGGCGTCCAGGTATTGTCTGCCACGATATCGGCCGTCATGCGGGCCTGCAAGTATTTCTCACCATTGGCCACTTTTTCCGCAAACGCTTTCAGCTGCGTATAATTGGCAATCACGGTCACGGGATGGGCGTTGGCCTTGAACGTAGTGGCCGGGAACTCATACACGGTGCCCGCCCTCAGGGTTTCGCCCACAAAGGAGACCAGATTCATCCGGTCGCCGGTGGTGGTATAAATGTCCACACTGAGCCCCTTTTCCAAATATGCCGGCTGTAGCGCTACGCAGAACGTCTTTGCCGAAGCAATGCTTACACCGCCTCCCGGGATAGTGAGTTGCACCGTCACACTGCTGCTCAGGGGCGTTCCGTCAAGGGCACTTACACTGATTCCGGCTACGTTTACGCTGCCGCTGAGGGGAAGGGACAAAACGCAGGCCTGGTGCTTCAAAGTGAACGCGGTCTCATAGCTGGTCACTTGCATAGGCGCGGAGAATGCGCAGATATTCCCATTTGTATATTGCTGGGCGGAAGGGACTTCTGTCCCGTACTGTACATGGTACGGGGTTTTGATGGGTTCCGAAAAATGGAAAACCGCCGTGGTTGAACCCGCCTCCAAGGCTGTCAATGGCCTGGACTGCACGCCATTGACCGTGATATAGTCCCCTACGCTCCACAGCACGGGATATACACCTGCCGCCTTGAGGCCCAGGACGGTTTTGGTCAGCGTTTCCGGCATGGATACTTCCAGCATAAAATCTTCCATAGCAGGCTGCTCCTGCCTTGCACAGGATAGAAAAGCCAGCCCCAAAGAAATGCCTATGATAAACGTTTTTCTCATACCCTTAGAAATTTAAGACAACCTTGAGTGGAAGATGGTCGGACGGCCAGTGGAGTTCGTCGTTGGCCGTAGGAAGCTTTTCACGCCCGACCATGTAGAAAGAAGGGGTGAAGCCGTAAAAGAGCACATGGTCCGGCCGCCAGGTAGAAAGGCCCCCTTCCTCGTTCTTGTTGACCGGCATGGTTCCCTTCACGCGCTGGTCCGTATAAGAAAGCGTACCCCATTCGTTCAGGGTGTCATATACGTCCTTCCATTGTCCGGAAACCAGTATATCATAATTGCCGGCCGTATCGCCTGCATCTACGTTCATATCGCCTGTAATGACTGAAGGAAGGTCTCCGGCATAGGTGGGAGCAAACCAGGTAATCAATTCCTGGGCATTGCGTCTCTGCGGGAAGGCAGGGTCGGTTTTTTCGCCGGCATTTGGCAAATCAAGGTGGGTAGTGATAAAGACAAACTGCTTTCCACTGGCTTTATGTGTGAACCTGGCCCAGGTGGCAGGCCGATTTGTGCCAAGGCCGTCCCAGTTGACTCCGGTCTCGGGATGCGCAGTCTTGGAGCCGTTCAACCAGGCCCGGCCTTTGTCATTCAATGTAAGCACGGAACTCTTGTAAAGGATGGCGTCTGTACTGCCCAGCCCATTGGCCGTGGTATTGTTGGTCCAATTGTCATACGTGGTATTGTGGGCATTGTAAATCACCCAGGAGTAAGACGGCAAAAGTGAATTCAAAGTATGCACATTCCCGTCATAATCTTCATTGCCGGAGGTGAAGGTAGTCTGATATACCCTCTTGGTTACCTCCTGCAAACCTATCACGTCGCAGTCCAGCAGATTGATCATGTCCGCCACGGCCGTGTAGCTATTGGCCCAGGAGCGCTGCTCTGGCACGGTATCGTCGTTATCCATCACGCTCTTTCTGGCGCTGGGCGCCCAGATATTGTAGGAGCCCACGGTAATGGCGACAGCCGCCGATGCCCCATCGGCCGGCATTCCTTCTGTCCCGGCCGTCTCTTCCAAATCCATCTCTTCTCCGCCCATGGGATCGGTCTCGTTAAAGATGATTTCCTTCCCTGCCTGGAAGGTGATGGACGGAAAGGTGCATACCTTGGCCTCCAACGTGGCACCGCTGGTGAAGAAGGAAAGGGTCATGGCGCTTCCGTCCTTAGCGTGCAACACAGCCCGCAAGCCTTTCTGATAACTCCCGGCCGGCACGGTGAACACCACCGCCTTCGGCGTCTCGCTCAGCGCAAGGCCGCTACCAAAAGAATAGGCCATCTGGGCCGATGCGCCCGCCTGCGGAACCAGATTCAAGTCAAAATGGCCACTGATTTTTTCCCCGGCGGGAGTCCCCACTTCCATGGCAGACAACACTACGCTGCCTTTGATGGAAAAGCGAACGGCCGCCGCACAGGTATGCAGAGAAACCGGTTCTTCCAAATCATCCGTCTGGCCAATCAGCGGTGCTGCGCCAGAGCAGAAAGAGCCTTCCACGTAGTGCTGGGAGGCCGGGAAAACAACGCGTCCGCTGGTTGCATTTCCCGGATACACCACATTATATACACCAGCGGCGGCCGGTTTCTCGTCAAAGGTGAATGTGGCCGAAGACGTCCCTGCATGGCCCGCAGTGAGTGGCTGGGAAAGGGCACCGTTTACAGCAATCACATCGCCTTCGCTCCAGTAGATGGGATATTTGGATTCGCTTTTTTCGCCCATCACCGTTTTTACGGCAGTCTGCTCTACGCCCGCCTGCAAGCGGAAAGGCTGCTTTTCCTGCTCCTTGTTGCAGGAAAGGAGCAGGAGGGGCAGCGAAAGAATAAGGATATTGAATACACTGGTTCTCATAATACAAAACTTATTGCGGTTTCACTCATCTCTTCCAGCGAGACCAGGCACCCGTCGGCCCAGTCCCTGGAAGTGAAAGCGGTTTCCGGTAACAGATAAAGTTTTCCCTTTTCCAACGTGCGTCCAAGTGCAAAACGCCATTCGCGGGTAATGGTGCCTTCCGCATTCTGAGCCTGCAGGGAAAGCCCCTGGGAGAAAGTTCCGGGCGCGAAGAAAAGGCAGAAGGACTGCGGCGCACCGGAAAGCGCCACAGGCGTATCGAATACCACGGACAGGGACGATTGGGCCGACACTTCCGCGAGCGATCCATCGGCAAAAGACGGCGTAAAGGTGCCCGCAATGGGCTGGCCTCCAGGGGCACGCAGGGTCAGCGAGGCCAAGGACAGGTCGCCGGTGAGGCTGAGCCGCACGCCGCAGCACAGGTGATGCATGATGAGTATCTGGTCCAGGCTGGCTCCGCTTGCATACAATGGGAGCGCTTTTCCGTCCAGGATGACTTTTTCGTCGGCCGCGCCCGGATATAGCAGGCGATAGGGTGAGGCCCCCGCAAAATCGGCAAAGGAAAAAGCCGCATGGCTCTTTCCGGCCAGACCGGCCGACATGGGATTGCTCAGCGTGCCATTCAGGCTCACCTGGTCTCCCTCCTCCCATACCAAAGGGAAGACGCCCGCGTCTTCCTCCCCCAGGGCCACCTTGGTGGCAGGACACGGCAATGCCAGCTTTACCTGTACGCCGGACTCCCCGCTCTTGTCTTTGGAACAGGAGACGGCAAGCAGCAGCGCCATGATAGGGAATAACTTAAACTTCATATAATCAATAGGTTAATTCTGCTACGACCGGAAAATGCAGGGAGGGATAATGCCATGTTCCGTCGGCCGTAGGATACTTTTTCCGCAGGACTTTGTAGTCCTTGATGCTTAATCCGTCCACCAGGATGTGATCCGGGCGGCCGCCCTGCAGTTTGCTTTCATCGGGGCTGTTGCACGTATCCCTCACTTGCTCGGCCTCCTCGCTCAGCGCCCCTTCATCATGGAGGCGGTCATGGACGTCCAGCCAGACAGAACCGGTCAGGGCTTTGTAGCCGTCGTGTGAGGGGGCGTTGTGTGCATTCACGGCAATGACGGAGGGCATGCCCTTGGGGACGATGTCGCGTTGCAGACAATCCACGATGTTCTGGCAATTGGCGATGTTGATCTCGTGATATACCACCCGCTCGCCTTTGTCGTGCTGGGTGGGCCCGGAAGGGGAGGCGCTCACAAAAATCAGTTCTTTTCCGGCCAGGCGGTCGTACAGCCTGACCCACATCATGCTCGATGTCTCACTGCCATACCGGTATTGCTTGGCACGGCCTGGTTTGTCGTAAATGCCGCTCAGCCAGTTGATGCCCCAGTCCCGCAGTTCGAAACGGGAGGCGCGCCAGACAACGGCCGTACCGTTGGCCATTTGTCCTTCCAGCGGGAAATTCGGGTTCTTGTTGCTCAGTACCAGCCATTCATAGTCGCCGCCGCGCGCCTTGATGAGGTCGATGAGCGGTGTCACGCCTTCCCGCCGGCCGGCGATGGAGTCGCAGACATCCTGCAGGCCCAGGATGTCACAGTCTGCCTCCACGATGGCATCGGCCACGGCAACGGCGCTGTTCCGCCACATGCGCTGCGGGGACATCTTGCCTTTTTCCGCCTGCGTCCGCCGGTTGAACGAGTTGGAGACGTCATAGGTTCCCACCCGGACGGGCGTTTTGGGCGCTGCCAGGGTGCACAGGGCCCAAAGCAGGGCCATGATACTTACAACGGTCTTTTTCATAATTCAAAGTCGGCCCAGATGGGATAATGGTCAGAGATATAGGGGATGTGCAGGTACTTGCGGGTCACCACCTGGAACTGCGTGCATTTCCGGGTGCCCTTGTACCAGATGTAGTCGATGATGCCGGTCCAGCTTTTGCCAAACCCATTGAAGGTGTAACGGGAATCCGTGGAGACAGCCGTTTCCTGGGCGCTTTTCATCTCCTTGGAAATCCTTTCAAGGGCAGGGTTGTCGGACAGGGCGTTCAAGTCGCCCACCAGCACACAGGGGAGTTTCCGGGGGTTTATGACTTGCAACGTGTCCAGGATGAGGGCCAGGCCCTTCTCCCGGGCTTCCTGCCCCCGGTGGTCCAGGTGGGTGGTGACAAAGAAAAATTCCTTGCCGGTATCCTTCGCCTTCATCCTGGCCCACACCGCCGTACGCTTGTAACGGGCGTCCCAGCCCATGGACGGGACAGAAGGCGTTTCGCTGAGCCAGAAGGCACCCCAATCCAGCAGGCTTACGCTGGCGTCGTTGTAGTAAATGCTCGGGCACTCGCCGGTATCCCCTCCTTCACGGAACATACCCACATGCTTGTACTGAGGGGCACACCCGTCCAAATAGGCAATCTGTTCCCGCGTAATCTCTTGTGTCCCAAACACATCCGGCTTCACATCCTCCAGCATGGCGGGGATGGCCCGTTTCCGCTGGTCCCAGCCGTTCTCATAGTCCACGTTGTTGTTCCAATAGCGGATGTTGAACGACATGGCCCGGATGGCCTTCTTGCCTTTGACCGGGGCATCCATCCCACTAGGGGTGTAGTCCCGGAACTCCATGAGGCACGACACGGGCAGGTGATCCGACGGATAATGGAGCGAGCCGTCCACCGTAGGGAATTTGTCCCGGTATATCACATAGTCCAGCGGACGAAAACCATTGAACATAATGTGGTCCGGCCACCATTTGGAATACCCGCTTTCGTCCTTGGTATCCTGGGTCCCCCAGGTCTTGGCATCGGCACTCAAGCGATTGGCATGAAGGAAATACAGTTTGGCATCCATGAAGGGAGCCTGCGCCAGCGAGCCCCAGTGCTTGGCTTTGTCGTCCACATTCATGTCGCCCACCAGAATGGCCGGCATGTCCGGCGGCAGGTTTGCCTCGCACCACTTGCGGAGTTGCTGGGCGTTGTACTTGTTGCCCTCGTGGCTATACTTGCCGTCCGGCTGCTTCTGGGAGACCAACAGGTGCGTGCTCAGGAAGTAGAACTCCTTCCCGGTGGCCTTGTGCTTCATATGGGCCCAGACGGTGGGACGCATACTGCCTTTGGGCGCATCTTCGGCCATTTGAGGTGCATCAAAAACGCCTGCCATCCAGAAAATACCGCTCGCCAGGCACTCGAATACCTCCGGTTTATAGCCAATGGCATCGTCATAGGAAATGTGCCCGTGCGTGGTGTTGGGGTACAGGATCCATTCGTAGCGAAGGCCCTTGGCAGCCACGTCGGCCCGGATGTTCTGCGGTCCGTTCCAAATGCTGTCGCAGATTTCCTGCAAGCCCACGATGTCACAGTCCATATGCACAACCATATCGCCCACGGCCGTGTAGCTGTTGCACCACAGACGTTGCGGGCTTACGGAGTCACTGCCGCGTACGCTCTTGAGGCGGGAGTCGGACGTGCAGACGTTGTACGTTCCCACCTTGAAGCGCGGCATGGGTTCTGCAGCAAGCAGCAGCGGAAGCAACAAGCCCAGGTATGTCAGAAACTGTTTCATCACTCTCCTTGATAAGCACCTGGCCACCAGCTATTTCCGCGGTCGTTGCCAGCCGCATCCTTGCCAAAGACACCTTTGGCGACCAGCCAGTTGTAGAACACTTCTCCGCCAAGCGGGTAGGCTTTGAGCA
>CAMZCW010000014.1 GCA_947305045.1 uncultured Bacteroidales bacterium
ATGAGGCCACTGAGGGCGCTCTGGTGGGGGCGGGTGTGCTTTAAGCAGGACCGGGGAGGGGGATTAAAGCACACTATGAGGCCACTGAGGCCAGTCTGGTGGGGATGGGTGTGCTTTAAGCAGGAACAATGGATGGGTGGCAAAGGTTGGGGGCACAGGTGTCAAAGCTTGGTTTTTGCAATGCCAACCTTTGACGGTGAAAAAGCCACAGACAGCCTTCAATGCCATATTATGTGCAAAAGGTTGGTCACGTAAAAACCAACCTTTGACAAAAACCCAGCCAACCTTTTGCGGTAAGCTAATAAGGACAAACACGGGACCCTGAAACAAGAGGCCGAAGCCAGCAGTACCCGAGCAGCACCCTAACAGCACCCTAACAGCACTCGCAGCAGCAACCGGGCAACAACCGGGCAGTACTTGCAGCAGTACCCGGGCAGTAACTTAGCAGTACATGCCGCCGTTCACGGCAATGACCTGGCCGGTGACGTAGGAGGAGAGGTCCGAGCCCAGGAAGAGGGCCACGTTGGCCACTTCTTCCACGGTGGCGCCGCGCTTGAGGGGAATGAGCTTGATGAATTCGTCCTTCACGGCCTGGGGAAGGACCTCGGTCATCTCGGTGAGCACATAGCCCGGGGCGATGGAATTGGCCCGGATGCCGCGGGGGCCCATCTCCTTGGCCACGGACTTGGCCATGGCAATGAGGCCGGCCTTGGAAGCGGAGTAGTTCACCTGACCGGGATTACCGGTTTGTCCCGCAATGGAGGCCATGTTGATGATGCTTCCACCCTTCTGGCGGGCCATCACCGGCACTACGGCGTGCAGGAAATTGAAGGCGCCCTTCATGTTCACGGCAATCACGGCGTCCCACTGGCCTTCGCTCATGCGCATCACCAGGCCGTCCTTGGTGATACCGGCATTATTGACCAGAATGTCGATACGGCCGAAATCGGCCACCACCTGCGCCACCACCTCCTGCGTCTGCTCAAAATCTGCGGCGTTGGAGGCATAGCCCTTCACGGCAACGCCAAAAGCTTCCAGTTCCGCAATGGTTTGCTGGGCGACCTCGTTGATTTCCAGGTCCGTGAAGGCAATGGCAGCGCCTTCCGATGCATACTTAAGGGCTATGGCCTTGCCGATTCCCCTTGCCGCGCCCGTAATGAGGGCCACTTTACCAGATAAAAGTTCCATAATGAATAAGATTTCTCGACTTCGCTCGAAATGACAAAAGCACTTCGCTCGAAATGACAATAACTATTTCTTCAACTTAGCAACAACAGAAATGAGCACGGAGCCCAGGATACCGGAGCATAGGGAACCCATGAGGACGGCGATTTTACCGGCGTCCCGGAGGTGCTGCGTCACTTCCGGCGCAATGTCCGGTCCGGCGAACGACAATGTATCCACAAAGATACTCATGGTAAAGCCGATACCGCCCAGGCAGGCCACGGCAAACAGCATGGGCCAGGAGGCTTTGTCCGGCATGGCGCCCACCTTGCACTTGATGGCAATCCACGAGGCCAGCGTAATGCCCACCGGCTTACCCAGCAGCAGGCCCAGGAAAACGCCCAGCCCCACGCTGCCCAATACAGGGTCTACGGCCTTGAACACATTGAAATAGGAGATGTCCGTAATTTCTACCCCCGCATTGGCCAGGGCGAACACCGGCATAATCAGAAAATTGACGATGGGGTTCAGCGTGTGCTCCAGCCGGTAGGACGGCGGAATGGTTTTGCGGGTAAGGCTGCTGAGCCGGCGCAGATAGTGCCGCTCCGGACCGTTCGGGAATACGGCTTCCTTCTGCGCGGCCTCCGCCTCCACCAAGCCCGACCACAGGATTTTGGAACGCCGATGGAACTTGGCCTTGTTGTACCGGGCCTCCATGGGGATGAACATGGCCATGACCACGCCCGTCATGGTGGCATGGATGCCGCTGTAGTAGAACAGGAACCACACAATGATGGCCGGCACAAAGTAGAAGCCTAAGCGCTTCTCTCCCAGGCGTTTCATGAGCGCCACGAAGAGCACGACGCACAGGGCCACCAGCAGCAGCGGAAGGTTGATGTTGCCGCCATAGAACAGCGCCACCACCAGGATGGCTATAAGGTCATCGGCAATGGCGAGCGCCGTAAGGAACACCTTGAGCGAGACGGGCACCTTGTCCCCCAAAATGGAGAGGATGCCCACCGCAAACGCAATGTCCGTAGCCGTAGGAATGCCCCAGCCGGAAGCCGCCAGCGTCCCTTTGTTGACAAAGGTGAAGATGAGCGCCGGCATCACCACGCCACCGAAGGCGGCAATCACCGGCAATATGGCTTTTTTAAAGGACGATAATTCCCCGCACACCACCTCGCGCTTAATCTCCAGGCCCACCGTAAAGAAGAACACCACCATGAGGATGTCGTTGATGAACTTCTCCATGGTCATGTCCCGCGGGAAGTACCAATCCACCAGCCCGTCCGGCGAGGCCACATGGGCAGTCAGTTCCGTATGCAGGAAATTGTGATAAATCTCTTTGGTAAAAGGAAGGTTGGCCAAGAGCATGGCCAGCACCACACAGCCCAGCAGGATAACACCGTTAGCCCAGGGCTGCTTACGAAAACTCTTTTGGGAAATACGGAAGTTGTGCACTTCCTTGTTCCACCAGTAAATAGGAATCAATGCCATTATCCAAAAATATACTTCTTCTGTTCGGGGGTAAGCGTGTCGATACGGACGCCCCAGTCCGCGAGTTTGCGGAACGCGATTTCCTGGTCAATCTCCCGCGGGACATTGTTCAGGCGGGCGCTCAGCCGGCCTTTGTGCTCCACCAGGTAGCGGGCGCTGAGCGCCTGGATGGCGAAGGACATGTCCATGATTTCGGCCGGATGGCCGTCGCCTGCCGCGAGGTTCACCAATCGGCCCTCTGCAATGATGTACACGGTGCGGCCGTTTTCCAGCGTATAGGCCTCGATGTTGTTCCGGGCGGGCCTGTGCGACACTGCCATGGCCTTGAGCTTGGCCACCGCCACCTCCACGTCAAAATGCCCGGCGTTGCAGCAAATGGCACCGTCCTTCATGCGCAGGAACGCCTCCGGACCAATCACATCCTCGCAGCCCGTCACCGTTACAAAGAAATCGCCCAGCGGCGCAGCCTCCAGCATGGGCATCACCTTGAAGCCGTCCATCACCGCCTCCATGGCCTTCACAGGGTCCACTTCCGTGACGATGACTTCCGCGCCCAGGCCCTTGGCCCGCATGGCCACGCCCTTGCCGCACCAGCCGTACCCGGCCACCACCACGTTTTTACCAGCCACAATAAGGTTGGTGGTGCGGTTGATGCCGTCCCACACGCTCTGGCCGGTACCGTAGCGGTTGTCGAACAGGTGCTTGCAGTCTGCATCGTTCACCAGCATCATGGGGAACTTGAGCACTCCGGCGGCGTCCATGGCCTTCAGGCGCAGGATGCCGGTGGTGGTTTCCTCGCAGCCGCCAATCACGCCCGGAATCAGCTCCGGAAACTCCTTGTGCAGGGTGGTAACCAGATCCCCGCCATCGTCAATAATGACGTTGGGGCCTACCTCCAGCACGCGGCGGATATCGGCAAAATATTCCTCCTGAGAACAGCCGTGGACGGCAAAGACGTTGAGACCTTCATGTACCAGCGCGGCGGCGACGTCATCCTGGGTGCTCAACGGGTTGGATCCGGTGATGTACATCTGCGCGCCGCCGGCCGCCAGCACCTCGCACAGATGGGCGGTTTTGGCTTCCAGATGGACGCTCAGGGCCACCCTGAGCCCTTTGAACGGCTGCGTTTTCTCAAAATCCCGCTGGATGCCGTCCAGCAGGGTCATGTGGCTGCGGACCCAGCTTAACTTGAGCTCGCCGCTCTCCCACAGGGATATATCTTTGATGTGATTTGCCATAACTATAAAATGAAAGCGCAAAGTTAGTAAAAACCTTGCGCTTTTCCTATGCTATAATATGTGGCAGCAAGAGTGTCTAGTAACGGTCTTCAATCTCGTCTTCCTTGTCTTCAATGTAGTCCACAAAGCGATCACGGAGCCAGGAGGGGATGGTGTAGTCGTTTTTGATACGCTTTTCGATGGCCCACAACTGGTCCTCAATTTGCTTGGCGCGTTTCTTATTGCCATTCCTGAGGGCGTTGTTGTATTGTCCCAGCAGACCATACACGCCATGGATGCGGCACAGGCCGTCCAGGGTGTTGGGATCCGGCGCAGCTTTTTCCTCGGCCGCGGCGGCTTGCGGGAGCGCATCCGGAACAACGAAATCAATCCTTACACCCTTGGTTTTATTTACCAGCTCGCTGGCTTCCTCGTAGGAAAAATACTTCTTGACGCCACCCTGACGCACAGAGAAAGCGACGGAACGCTCTATAGCGTCACCGGAATTGTACACGGGCACCAGGTTTTCCAAATCTTCGCCGTGCAACACGAAGTTGTCACGGACGCGGATGCCGCGGTCATCAATGGGGGTCAGGGTAATTTCCAGCCCGGAGATCTTGGCCTGGGTTTCTTTACGTACGGGGACAACCGCCTGAACCATCCACTCCGACTTTTTGTCCGGATTTTGCTCGGTGTAGATTTTTACATCTGAGCCCAGACTAAAGGAGGTAAACGCATTTCCGGCGAACTCCACCGTACTCTTGGGGATATAAAGTTCCGTGGATTTTTTTGAGCCGCAGGCGCTGACCGAGATCGCAGCAATAGCCAAATAAATGAGACGCTTCATAACAAGTTATTTTGGTGTAGATGCAAAAGTAGCAGGAATCTTCCGTATTGAAAAAAAACCTTGTTGCAAATCGTCAAAAACATGGAGCAAATAATACATTTATGGGATTTCCACTTTGTATTCATACGCACCATACCCTGCCCAGCAGCCATATGCGCCCTGTACGTTCCCCTCCGCATTGTCCTTGGCCGGAAAGATGACATTGCGGGCCAGGGAGGACACATCGTCATAAGAACACCAGTACCGGTATAGCGCCTCTTCCATGGTACAGAACTTAATATGCACCGTCTTGCCGGTGGGAAACAGCGGCTGCCGATACCGCGTGAGCAGGTGCCAGCCCCGGATGACCGGGACGGAGAGCGGCGCATCCTTCCCCTGGGCGACAGCCATCATGGAAGGGCAATAGACGCTGTCTGCGCCTTCTATCCGCGTAAAGAACTTGTAATAACTGCCTTCCCGGCCCTGCCACCGGGCCGACACCGACGCCAGCGAGTCCGCCTGCCGTTCCACCGAAAACGCCTTAACTTCCTCCGGCTCCGGAATGGTGGTTTCCGACCAGGCCACATGGTTGCCATGCACCACTTTCAACGTATATTTTTTGCCGGGAATCCCCCGCATGTGGTCGGTGGTATAGACAAAGGGCGGCGTGTAACGATTGTCACGCTGTCCCACCAACTGCACGGTGTCACGGCCGCACACCACCGAGACATTCGCCGTTTTTATGACATGCGAGCGCAACGTGGAAATGTGCTGCTGTACCGGAGTGGCCGCTACGGTGGTGGTCACCATGACCACGGGAGCGCCGCCGCTGTCAATCCAGCCGTCTATCACCAGACGGGAGGCATCGGAGGGCGGCACTTCCGTCTCACAGGCGGCAGCGACAAGCAGCAGGAGGGGCAGGAAGAGGCGCTTCATGGGCTAAAAACTTAAAGTATAATGCAAGGAGGGGAGCAGCGGTGCCACTACGTCAAAGGGCTCATAGGAATACCACTGGCCATCTTTGGAGATAATAAGCCGATATCCCACGTCGTTCTTCCGGAAATTGGCATTGTACACGGACAGCGTGAGCTTACTGGTAAGGCGGTTGTCCCGGCGGAAATAGTATGACACCGAGATGTCGGCCCTGAAATAGGGCGACATCCGGCGTGAGTTTCGCGGAGCGAAGTGCGTAATCAACTGGTCTCCGGCGAGATAAAAAGAATCGGCCGGCGTAAAGGGGACGCCCGTTGCAGCCACCAGCGACAGTCCGAAGTCCCACTTCTTCCAGGAATAGGTTCCTACTGCGTCCACTTCATGGATGCGCTCGTGGTTGGAGGGCACCGTCACCCCGTCTATGGTGCGCAGCGAACGCGAGAAAGCGTATCCGATCCAGCCGGTGAGCGCCCCTGCCTGCTTTTGCGCCAGGAGCGTAACGCCATAGTTTTGCCCGTCGGCCCCCAGCAAATGGTCGCGCAGGCGAAAATCTTCGTCCGCATAATCCATCCCCGTCCCCACATATTCTACCAGGTTTTGCATGTGGCGGTAATAAACGGAGGCCGATAAACCATACGCCCCGCCCTTCAGCCCCATATTCCAGGAAAGGGATACATCCTGCGACATTTGCGGCGCGGAGAACTCACCGGCCAGAAACCAGAATTCACACGGCATCCCAATGTTGGAAGGGCCCGTCTGGAACAGGTACTGCCTGCGAAGCCCTCCCTGCAACTCCCAGGTACCGGCCAGGGTGAGCCACTTGATGCGGATATCCGGCAACAGGGCCGGATACCGGTGCCCATTTCCCTGCCACCAGACGGCCTTCAGGCCTGGTGAAATACTGAAAAGCGGCGTTATCTCCCAGTTGTAGCGCGTCTGCACGGTGGCTTCTATAGCCCGCTGACGCGCCTCCCCGTAGTCCCGGTTATACGGAACGCTCTGCAGGTGGACGCCAATAGGGAAAGCATCGTGCCAGGCCACCTCCCATCCCCCTTCCCAGGGACCGGACCAGAGCTGTCCGCGATAGGCGATGGTTTGAAGGTCGGAGGGCAACTGCGCCTTGAAAAAAAGCTGGTTGAAATCCAGGGTCATCCCGAAAGACGAACGATAGAGGCTCTGACGCAGGCGGACGTGGGAAAAAGCGTGTTCCCAATGGGCGGCTGTAAGGAGGGAATGCCAGCGGATGGAAAAGTTAATGGCGCTGGAACCGGTGACAAAATTGGCATTGTCACCACCGCCATATACGTCTATCCACACCTTGTCCCGCGAGGAAGGCTGCCAAAACCAGGTAGCATTGCCATCGAAAAACGAATATTTGATAGGATTGTCCCCGATACGCAAGAATCGGCTATACAACAAATTGACATACGATTTCCGGGCCGAAACAAAGAGCGTGGACTTTTTCCCCAGCGGGACCTCCAGGGTGCCCTCGCCATTAAGCAGGCCCACCGAAACGCTTCCATGAAACCGCCCCGTATTGTGGGACGGAAGCCCCATGTCGATGCCGCCGGAAAGACGGTTGTAATGCCAGGCCACCGGCGTATAGTCCATCTGGGTATAATGGGTAGAGATAAAGGTGGAAAAAAAGCCCAGGATGTGCGTAGCGCCATAAATGGGCACGCCTCCGGCTGTAATGGCCGCATGGGAGTGCTCAGAGCCCTGGATATGGATACCGCTGTCTATCTCCGTCCCGGTTTGTACACCCGGCAGCAGTTTTACAAAACGAAGCGGATCCGAATTGCCCAGGACGGAGGGAATGCCTTGAATACGGCCCAGGTTCACGGTGGTTTGCAAGGGGCTGGACAGGACAAGGGCCTGCCCGGAACGCCGGGCCGTCACTACAGTACTGTCCAGATATTCCTTCTGCTCCTGTGCACGAAGCAAAGGAGCCGCCAGCAACAAAAGCCCGAAAATTCCCCAACGCCTCATAAATAGAACAGATTGGGGATGACTGCTATAAGCTGTTGCCGGAACCGCAAGACCGCCGTGGAAAAATCAAGGAGACGGAAATCCTGCAGGAGAGAGCGGACCGCCATGTCGTTCCCATCCGGGAACAGCAGGTGCAGCCGCCAGGTCCAGAGGTCGTCTTCCGGCGTGAGCCGGTGGAATGCCACGGGGTGCAGCTGCGCCGCAGCGCGCTCCGGGAAGTCCGGATAAAAGAGTTCCACCTGTGTTTCCGCCTCCATTTCCGCCACCCAGGAGCGGGCCTGGGTCTCCCCGGTATCCGGCATCCAGGCATTCACCCGCGCATTCCACAGCTGCTCGTTCCACCAGCCCCGGAGCGTAGCTTCATCCAGCATCGTCCAGCGCATGTAAACGCGCGCGGCGTCCACCGCCGTGTACGGATAGGGATTGCCGTCGGAGTCCATCCGTTCCCACGTGCGGACACGGAGTCCCTCCGTCCGCTCGTCTTCCCGCAATAACACCACGCCGTCACGCGAGAGCACGGACTGCCACTGTGCCTCCTCTTCCCATGTCCCGTCCAGCGTGAAAGTATAATGGCGCAGTTGAATTTTCGCGCTGAAAACGATTCCTTCCGCAATATGCAGCTCTGCGGTACCCAACGGGCCGTTTTCCCCGTCCAAGGTCCAGAGCGTATCCATGGGAACGCGCAAGCGGAAGGCTTCCCTTCCGGAGCTGGCAGCCAGGCGTGAGAGTTCCTCGTTGAACGCGCGCCCTTCCTCTTCCCACAGCGATACGTCCAACTGGGCCATAAAACGCTCCCCCAACCTGTTCAGACGCTGTTTTTGCGCCGTAGAGGTCAACTGGGTAGGGAGCTGCTGCTGGGGCGATAACGATTCCCGTCGTCCGCAGGATGCGAACGACAGGAATACGAATGCAGCTAAAATTGCCTTTCTGATAAGCAGTCTGTTTGCTTACAGCATGTAGATGAAGCCCAGGGACAGGTTGTTGGTGTCCACATCCAGGCCAAAGCGGGTGATGGAGGTGGTACTGCCCTGCTGGTCGCGGTTCGTCAAGGTCTGGAAACCCAGGTTGCCCAGGTGGCCGATTACGGCAAAGTGACCGCCGTCGAATTTGAGCATGAAACCGGGACGGGCGCCGAGGTCGAACATGCTCAGGTGATTGTTGTCGGCCCAAACGCCGGCGTTTTTACTCTGCTGATTAATGGTGGAATACCCGATGACGCCATCTACAAACAGGTTGAAACGACGGGTCTCAATGATATAGTAGCGGAAATACGGGGCGATACGGAACACATTGAAACGGTTGGAACCGTTGTTACGGGTGTTGCCAAGGTCTGTCTGGGTACCCGCAGCTGCGGTAATGAGACCCTTCAGGTCATTGAGGTCAAAGGCACCCAGGGTAGCCAGGCCACGCTGGTAGGAAAGCGTACCGCCGGCCGCCATTTTGTCATTGAACTGATAGCCGACCTCGGGGGAAAGTTTGAAGGAAACACCGGAAGTAGTGGTATTGTCGGGGCTCTTCATGGTAGAGGTGGTTAAACCGATGGAGCCACCGAAATACAATTGCGCTTTAGCAGTGTTGCCGGCAAGAAGCATCAGGGTCGATGCCGCCAGAAAGAAAAATAATTTCTTCATGATAATGTGGTTTAGTTAAAGGTAGTTCTGCCTGCAAATATACAGCACTCTCCTACTAAATTGCGATGAATTCCCACAAAAGCATGATGCAAATCGTATAAATTACCCCTTGTGCGCTTCCAGCCAGGCCGTAGGATTCTCTCCGGTAGCACGCTTGAAGCCACGGTAGAACGACGAACGGTCCATAAAACCGGAAAGGTCCGCGATCTCCGTCAAGGTGCGGATTCTGTCCTCCAGCATGAGACGCTGGGCATATTCCACGCGAAAACCGTTCACGTAGTTGGAAAAGGACACTTGCCGATACTGGTTGATGCAGTTGGACACATACGTGCGGTTGGAACCCACGACGGACGACAGGTCCGCAATGGTCAGTCCCTTGGTCAGAAACAGCTGCCGCTGCAGCATCTGGGCCTCAATCCGTTCCATAAGCAGCAGTTTTTGCTGCTCGGTAATGGACTCGCTGTCTTGGTCGGCATGGGTGTATTGCACCTCCGGGACGGGCAGTGTGGTCCGCCCGCCAATGTAGAAAACACCGAAAAGGAGGGACGTGAACAGGGCCGAAGGAACCATGAGGAAATCCGTACCCTGGAAAGCGTCGCGCCCCATGATATTCACCAGCACGGATAAGCACAACGTAACCAGCTGAAGGAAAAGCAGCGTGAGTATCGGGTCCAGCCGTTTGTCTCCGGGGTTGGCATAGTATTCATCCACCCCCTTGCGGAAACGCACCAGGCAGAACGTTGCATCCACCATGGCCGACAACGATACCAGCGGAAACAGCCACTGTGCGATATGCTGGAGAGACGGAACACCGCACAGGGACAGTACAAACAGCGTCAGGGCCGGCACAAACCACGGGGCTTCCCGACGCCAGAAATGGGGATGACGATAGGTAAGGCGGTGTACATACACCATGTAAAGGGGATACACCGACAGGTTGCACAAATAGTACACGCTCTCCGAAAAAACGGACTGCAGGCCATTGAAATGGAGGTAATGACACAAGTATAGGAAAGTAGCTGTCACCCCAAAGAAGGTGAGCGCCCGCTTGGCCACATCTGCCCAATGATAATCCAACAGCCCGATGACTGTCCAGAACAGGCACACCAGGAAAGGGAGCACGGTGGCCAGATAATACATTTCCATTTCACAAAAATAATAACTATCTTTGAACAAACCAAACTTGCACTACCATGTTTGCAAAAGAAATATACGTACGCCGCCGGGCCACGCTCCTTCACAAGATGCAGGAAGCCGGCGCAAGAGGCATCCTCCTGTTTGTGGGCAACGCAGAAGCACCGGCCCAATACAAAGACAACTGCTACAAATGGCGCCAGGACAGCTCCTGGCTGTACTTCATGGGCCTGGATGAGCCGCTGATGGCCGCCACCCTGGATATCGAAACCGGCAAGGAAGTGCTGTACGCCGACGATGTGGACATTGACGACATTATCTGGATGGGGCCGCAGCCCTCCGTGCGCTCCAAGGCAGACGCCGTGGGCATAGCGGAAACGCAGCCCTATGGCGCCCTGGAGGCCGCCGTGGCCCAGGCCCTGAAGGCCGGGCGCACCATTCATTTCCTGCCGCCGTCCCGCTACTTCAATACCCTCAAGTTGCAGCTGCTGGTGCCGGGCGGCACCCCGTCGGAAACCCTCATCAAGGCGGTTATCTCCATGCGCCTGATCAAGGAAGACATTGAGATTGAGGCCATTGACGCCGCCTGCGCCCTGGGTTACGAGATGCACTCTGTCGCGCGGGATGCCGTTGTCCCGGGGATTGTAGAGCAGGAGATTGTGGGCAAAATGGAAGGCGTGGCACTGGCCAAAGGCTGGGGCGTGTCCTTCCCCACCATCCTGACCCAGCACGGAGAAACGCTGCACAACCACGGCCATGCGGCCGTCATCGAGCCAGGTAAACTCATGGTCATTGACGCCGGCGTGGAGAGCAACCAGCACTACGCCAGCGACTTCACCCGCACCTACCCCACCTCCGGTAAGTTCACCCAAAAGCAGCGGGAGGTGTATCAGATTGTCTATGACTGCAATGAGCGAGCCTTCCAAATGGCCCGTCCCGGCATCACCTACCGGGAGGTGCACCTGGCCACCGCCCGCAAAATGCTGGAGGACCTGAGCGCCCTGGAACTGGTGAAGGGAGACCTGGACGAGATGGTAGCCAAGGGCATTGCCGGTCTGTTCCAGCCGCACGGCCTGGGCCACAACATGGGCCTGGACGTACATGACATGGAAGACCTGGGCGAGAACCTGGTGGGCTATGACCCGGACCAGCAGCGCGTCAAACAATTGGGGCTGGGTTCTTTACGGATGGCCCGCCGCCTGGTTCCCGGCCATGTGATCACGGATGAACCCGGCATCTACTTCATCCCCGCCCTCATCGAGAAATTCAAGAAGGAAGGCCTGGGTGGAAACTTTGTGAACTATGCCAAGCTGGAAAGCTACTATGATTTTGGCGGCATCCGCATAGAGGACGATATCCTTATAACGGCCACCGGAGCCCGCAGGCTGGGTCCCAAACGCCTCCCCGCCTCCCCGGATGAGGTAGAAGCCGCCATGCAGCACTAGCAGGCCCACTTCTTAAAAAATACATTTTCCCTTGTTTTCTTGCGAAGGGTTTTGTACCTTTGCCGCCTAAAAGTGTATTTTTTACTTAATTACAAATTATGAAAAAGATTTTTGTAGCTGTGGCCGCCCTCGCCACGATGCTCTTTATGAGCTGCACCAAGGAACAAACGACCGATGCAAAACTGCAGGGCACCTGGACGGTCAAATCGACCGATGTAAAGATCTATGAAAACGGCAAGGAGATTCAGGTTCCCGCGGAGCTTCAGGAGCTCTTCGAGGAGATCGGTTCCGAGGACACCATGGAGAATCTGTCCAAAGGTGCCACCCTTACCTTCAGCAAGGGTAAAGTGAGTTCCGCTTACAGTCGCGGTACCGAAACCATTACCGACACTCACGACTACTCCATCGGTGGCGACTTCCTGTCCATCAAGGTTAGCGAGGACACCACCCTTAACTTCACCATCAAGGAGCTCACCTCTTCCAGCCTGGTGCTCACCCTGGATGCCCTGAAAATGGGTGACATCCCTGCAGAGGCCAAGAAGGCTCTGGAGAACTATTCCGTTCTGATTGTCATCTCCCTTACCAAGTAAGGTTACAAACCCCACAAAAAACTCCGAAGCGCTCACGCTCCGGAGTTTTTTTATACCCTGGCGGCATTTATTCCCATTCAATGGTTGCCGGCGGTTTGGAGGAGATATCGTACACGACGCGGTTTACCCCGCGCACTTTTCGGATAATCTCATTGGAAACCGTGCGGAGGAAGTCGTACGGGAAGGGGAACCAGTCCGCCGTCATGGCATCGGTGGACACCACGGCGCGGAGGGCTACCGGATTCTCGTACGTGCGTTCATCGCCCATCACCCCTACGCTCTTGACGGGAAGCAGGACAACGCCGGCCTGCCAGATGGCATCGTACAGGTTGGAGGCCATCAGGCGCGGGTCCGATGCGGAAGGGAAACCCATGCCCGTGCAGTCGTACGCGCGCAGGCCGCGGATAAAAATGTCATCGGCCTCCCTGAGGACCGCCAGTTTTTCCTCTGTCACCTCCCCGATGATGCGGATCGCGAGCGACGGACCGGGGAAAGGATGGCGACTCACCAGTTCCTCCTGGATGCCCAGCGCCCGGCCCACCCGGCGGACTTCGTCCTTGAAGAGCATCCTGAGCGGCTCCACAATCTTGAGGTTCATCTCCTCCGGCAGGCCGCCCACATTGTGGTGGCTCTTGATTTTGGAGGCGATGCCGGGAATGCCGGCGCTCTCAATCACGTCCGGATAAATGGTCCCCTGGGCCAGCCAGCGGGCGTTTTCTATCTGCCGGGCATAGCTGTCGAAGGTTTCCACAAACAAGCGGCCGATGGCCTTGCGTTTGGCTTCCGGCTCCGTCACGCCCTTGAGCGCTTCCAGGAAAGACGCAGAGGCATCGGCCCCAATGACCTGGAGTCCCATGTCCTTGTACGAGGCCAGCACATCCTGGAACTCGTTCTTCCGCAGGAGGCCGTTGTTCACGAAAATGCAGGTGAGCTGCTTGCCGATGGCCTTGTGCAGCAGCACGCCCGCCACGGTGGAATCTACGCCGCCGGAAAGCCCCAGGATTACCTTTTCCGGGCCGATTTGCGCGCGAAGGGCCTCCACGGTAGTCTCAATGAAAGAGTCCGGGGTCCAATCCCCTTTACAGCCGCAAATATTCATGGCAAAATTCTCCAGCATCCGGCTGCCTTCCGTGGTGTGGTACACCTCCGGATGGAACTGCACCGCGTACGTAGGCTCGTCTGTGAACTGATACGCGGCATTGACCACATCCTCCGTAGAAGCAATCACTTCCGCCCCTTTGGGGAGGGCCGATATGCTGTCCCCGTGCGACATCCACACCTGGGTCTGGCGGCTCACCCCCTTGAGCAGCGGAGATGCCGCCGTCACGGTGAGCATGGCGCGGCCATACTCGCGGGTATCTGAAGCCTCCACACAGCCCCCGAAATGCTGGGCCAGGTATTGGGCGCCATAACAGATGCCCAGTAGAGGCAAACGCCCCTTGATGGCCGACAAATCTGCCTGCGGCGCATTGGGCTGACGGACGGAACAAGGGCTGCCGGAAAGAATGACTCCCTTTACAGAGGCATCCGGCGCAGGAACCTTGTTATACGGATAGATTTCGCAGAAAACATTAAGCTCCCGGAGGCGGCGACCGATAAGCTGCGTCACCTGTGAGCCAAAGTCCAGAATGAGAATTTTATCCATGGTCGAGAATTATTCCGCAATTTACGAATAATTTTTAAAATAATTGCTAAATTTGCGGGCTGTAAGGTAAGACCGCCGTTGTCTTACCTGCACACAACTAACTCTTACATATCTATGGCTACATTCCGAGAAAGGGCGCTCGCCGTAGCGTCCTCACGTGATGTTAAGAGACATTGCGTGGAAGACGGGCCGATTTCGACGTACTTCGGCCAGAATGTATTTGCCTTGGGAACCATGCGGAGGTACATGTCCGACGCTGCCTTCCAGTCCATCTTGCAAGCCCGGAAAACCGGCAACAAGATAGACCGGAGCATGGCGGAGGAGATTGCATCCGGCATGAAAACCTGGGCAATTGAACTGGGTGCCACTCACTTCACCCACCTCTTTCAACCCCTTACCGGGGCCACCGCAGAAAAGCATGAGTCCTTTGTTGCACTCAAGGACGGCCATGCCCTGGAGCAATTCAAGGGCAGCGCCCTGGTGCAGCAGGAGCCCGATGCCTCCAGTTTCCCCAACGGCGGTCTCCGCAACACCTTTGAGGCCCGTGGCTACACGGCCTGGGACCCCAACTCCCCCGTCTTCATTCTGGACGGGACCCTGTGCATCCCTTCCGTTTTTGTGTCCTATACCGGAGAGGCCCTGGACATGAAAGTCCCCAATCTCCGTTCTATCCAGGCACTGGACAGTGCCGCCACGGCCGTGGCCCGGCTGTTCGACACGGAAGTGACCCATGTCAGCGTAAACGTGGGGCTGGAGCAGGAATACTTCCTGGTGGACGAGGCCCTTTACAACGCCCGCCCGGACCTCCAGCTTTGCGGACGCACGGTTATCGGCCATACATCGGCCAAAGACCAGCAGTTGTCGGACCACTACTTTGGCGCCATTCCCTCCCGCGTAGCGGTGTTCATGAAGGACTTTGAGACCGAGGCATACAAACTGGGCATTCCGCTGCAAACCCGTCACAACGAGGTTGCGCCCAACCAGTTTGAATGCGCCCCGGTGTTCTCCGAAATCACCACAGCCATAGACCAGAACATGCTGCTGATGATTGTGATGCAGAAGGTGGCCCAGAAACACCACCTGAAGGTGATTTTCCACGAGAAACCCTTCCAGGGCATCAACGGCAGCGGAAAGCACTGCAACTGGTCCATGCAAACCAACACCGGCATCAACCTGCTTTCCCCCGGAACAACCCCGGAGAAAAACCTCCGTTTCCTGTCTTTCTATACGTCTGTCCTGCACGCGGTTTGCCGGCATGAGGCCCTGCTCATGGCTTCCGTGTGTTCCCTGAACAATTCCTACCGGCTGGGCGGCCACGAGGCTCCGCCGGCCGTGATGTCGGTGTTCTCCGGCTCCACGCTGGACCGCGTGTTCAAAGGCATCCTCCCAAAAGAAGGGGCTGCGCAGGAGGCAGAACTGCGGCGCAGTATAGACCTGATGAGTTCGCTGCCGGAGATTATTCCGGACAACACGGACCGCAACCGCACCTCGCCCTTTGCCTTTACCGGCAACCGCTTCGAGTTCCGCGCCGTGGGGTCGTCGGCCAATGCTGCGCAAGCCACCTTTGTGCTCAACAGCGCCGTGGCAGAGAGCCTGCAGGCGTTCTTGTTGCAGGTACAAACGCTTGTAAAACAGGGCGCATCGCAGGACCAGGCCATCATTGATACCGTCCGCGCCTTCCTGGAAGAGGCGGCGCCGGTCATGTTTGAGGGAAACGGCTACAGCGCAGAGTGGCAACAGGAGGCCGTTCTTCGCGGCCTTACGCCGGTAACCAACGTGCCCCAGGCCTTCCAAACCTTCCTGAAGCCCTCCTCCATCAGCCTGTTCACGGACACCAAGGTACTCTCTGTCCCGGAAATCAGGGCGCGCGTGGAAGTGCAGGAAGAAACCTATGTGAAAAAACTGCAAATCGAAGCCCGCGTCCTGGGCGACATTTGCCTGAACCACGTGATACCGGCCGCCGTGAGCTACCAGAACGTGCTCATCCGCAACATCCAGGGCAGCAAGGAGATTTTTGGCGACGAATACGTCACGCTGTGCAAGGCCGATGTAGATACCTGCCGGAAAATCGCAGGCCACATCAACGCCCTCTCGGAGGATGTTCAAGCCCTGGTGGCGGTCCGGAAAAAAGCCAACCGCATCACTGACATGTCGGAGCGGGCCCACGCCTACTCCACGCAGGTGATGGATGCCATGTCCCGGGTACGCGCCAGCGCAGACCAGCTGGAAATGCTGGTAGACGACGCCCTGTGGCCCCTCCCCAAGTATCGCGAACTCCTGTTTTTCTAATTTTTTCTGATCATGTGTGGAATTGTAGGTTACGTCGGGCATCGCCAGGCGTGCCCCATCATTATAAAAGGCCTGCATAGACTGGAGTACAGAGGCTATGACAGTGCCGGTGTCGCCCTTATCGGAAAGGACGGCCAAATTGGACTGTACAAATGCAAAGGAAAGGTGGACGATTTAGAGCGTTTTCTCGGTGGGAAGGCCACCGAAAGCACCATCGGAATCGGCCATACCCGCTGGGCGACACATGGCGCGCCCAACGACGCCAATGCCCACCCGCACCTGTCCCAGAGCGGCCGTCTGGCGCTGATTCACAACGGCATCATTGAAAACTTCCGTGTGCTCAAAGACGCCCTGGCAAGCCACGGCTATACCTTCCGGAGCAGCACGGACTCGGAGGTGCTGGTCAACCTCATCGAATACGTGCAGGACACCAACGAATGCTCCCTGGAGGAGGCTGTCCGCATGGCCCTGCGGCAAGTGGTGGGCGCGTACGCCATCGCCGTTGTCAAGCGGGGCGACACGGACCGCATCATTGCCGCACGGCAAAGCTCGCCCATGGCCATTGGCATTGGCGAAGGAGAGTATTTCATCAGTTCCGACGCCGCCTCCATCATTGACTATACGCAAAAGTTCGTGTACCTGAACGACGGCGAAGTAGCGGTGATAGAAAAAGGCAAGCCCCTGCAAATCAAAGACTTATACGGCGAGCCTTCCAAGGTGGATATCCAAAAGCTGGAGATGTCCATCTCCCAGCTGGAAAAAGGCGGTTTCCCGCACTTTATGCTCAAGGAAATCCACGAACAGCCGGATACGCTGGTGGACTGCATCCGTGGCCGCGTGAGCCCGGAAACGCGGGAGATTGTCCTTTCCGGCGTCCTGGACAACAAAGAGCGCTTCCTGCAGGCAGGCCGCATCATTTTTGTGGCGTGCGGCACGTCGTGGCACGCATCGCTTATCGGCGAACACCTGATTGAAAACCTGTGCCGCATTCCGGTAGAGGTGGAGTACGCCTCCGAGTTCCGCTACCGCAACCCCATTATCCGCAAGGACGATGTGGTGATTGCCGTTTCCCAGTCGGGCGAGACAGCCGACACCCTGGCGGCCATTGACATTGCCCGGCGCGCAGGCGCCTTTGTCTATGGCATTTGTAACGTCATCGGCTCGTCCATCGCCCGCGCCACGGAATCCGGGACCTATATCCATGTGGGGCCGGAGATTGGCGTGGCATCCACCAAAGCGTTTACCGGCCAGGTGACGGTGATGGCCATGCTGGCGCTGCTCATCGGGAAACTGCGCGGAACCATAGACGAGGCCTATTACCATGAAGTGGCCGGCGCACTGCTGGCGCTGCCGGACACCATCCGGCAGGTACTGAAAACGGCGCCGGAGGTGGAAAAACTGTCCCGCATTTTCACCTATGCCCACAACTTCATTTACCTGGGCCGCGGGTACAACTATCCCACCGCGCTGGAAGGGGCGCTCAAGCTCAAGGAAATCTCCTATATCCACGCAGAAGGCCTTCCCGCGGCCGAAATGAAACACGGCCCCATTGCCCTGATTGACGCCGAGATGCCTACGGTAGTAATTGCCACGCTGGACCACACCTATGAGAAAACCGTTTCCAACATAGAGGAGATCAAGGCGCGCGGCGGCAAGATCATCGCCATTATTTCCAAAGGCGACAAGCAGCTGCGCCACAGGGCCGACTACACCATTGAAGTACCGGCCACGGCCGAATGCCTGATGCCCATCGTCTCCATTATTCCGCTGCAGCTGATGGCCTACTACATTGCCGTGAGCAAAGGCAGAAACGTGGACCAGCCCCGCAACCTGGCCAAATCCGTTACCGTGGAGTAGCTTCTTTATAGTCCAGGGCGGCCTTGACAAAGTGCACAAAAATGGGTTGAGGCCGCTCCGGCGTACTTTTGAGCTCCGGATGGAACTGGGTGGCAATGAAGAACGGATGGGTGGGAATCTCCACAATCTCCGCCAGGTGACTTTCCGGATTGATGCCGCTTACGCGCAGTCCTGCGGCTTGCAGCTCGGCCACAAAGCGGTTGTTGAGTTCATACCGGTGCCTGTGCCGTTCGGGGATAAGGGGTTTGCCGTAGATTTTCCAGGCCAGCGTGCCTTCCTGCACCGCGCAAGGGTACGCGCCCAGGCGCATGGTTCCTCCCTTCAGGGTGGTCTTCTTTTGCTCTTCCATCAGGTCGATCACCGGGCAGGTGGTATCGGGCACTTCCTCGGTAGAGGCGGCGGAGGCCCACCCCAATACGTCTCTGGCAAACTCCACCACGGCCATCTGCATGCCCAGGCAGATGCCAAAGAACGGAATGCCGTTCTCCCGGGCGTAACGGACGGCGGCTATCTTCCCTTCCAGGCCCCGGGAACCAAAGCCGGGGGCCACCAGGATGCCGTCCATGCCCGCGAGCTTTTCAGGGACGTTTTCCGGCGTAAGGAGATCGGCCTGAATGGTGACCACGTTTACCTTACAGCAGTTGGCGGCTCCGGCATGCACAAAGCTTTCCTGGATGCTCTTGTAGGCATCCTGCAGTTCCACGTATTTTCCTACCAGGGCAATGTTTACCTCTGCTGCGGGGTGCTGCAAACGGTCCAGGAAGGCACTGAGCGCGCTCAGATCCGGCTCGGGCAGACCGTGGATTTCCAGCTTGTTGAGTACCAGATCGTCCATGTGCTCCTTTTCCATATTAAAAGGCACCTGGTAGATGCTCCAGGCGTCCATGGATTGAATCACATGGCCCGGCTTCACATTGCAGAACAGGGCGATCTTTTTGCGAAGCTCCGGCGTGAGCTCCTTTTCTGTCCGGCAAACGATGATGTCCGGATGCACGCCCTGGGACTGCAATTCCTGGACGGAATGCTGCGTGGGCTTGGTTTTGAGCTCTTTGGCGGCCTTCAAATAAGGAATGAGGGTGAGGTGAATGCTCAGGAAGTCTTCTTCCGGCAGCTCCCATTGCAGTTGCCGCATGGCTTCCACAAAGGGCTGGCTTTCCATATCGCCCACCGTGCCGCCCACTTCGGTGATAATGACGTCATAGTCCCCCGTCTGCCCCAGCAGGAGCATCCGGCGCTTGATTTCGTCCGTAATATGCGGAACAATCTGGACGGTCTTGCCCAGATAGGCGCCCTCGCGCTCTTTGGTGATGACTGTGTTGTAGATTCTTCCCGTAGTGACATTATTGGCCTGTGAGGTGTATATGCCCAGAAAACGCTCATAGTGGCCCAGATCAAGGTCCGTTTCCGCGCCGTCCTCCGTCACATAACATTCCCCGTGCTCATAGGGATTGAGCGTTCCGGGGTCTATATTCAAATAAGGGTCGAATTTTTGGATGGTGACCCGCAGGCCCCTTGCCTGCAGCAATTTGGCCAGCGAGGCCGCGATAATGCCTTTACCTAGGGAGGAAGCAACGCCTCCCGTAACAAAAACGTATTTGGTGTTCATAGCCCGATATTCATATACCGGGACTCAAAGTTACAAAACTTCCGGAGAAAAACCCGTAAATACTTAATAATTTGGTGCTTTTTTGGCGATGGTCACATCGTGCGGATGGTTCTCCTGCACGGTGGCGGGGCTGATTTTCACGAAGCGGGCCTTGTGCAAAGCGGCCAGGTTGGCCGCGCCGCAGTAGCCCATGCCGCTTCGGAGGCCGCCTGCGAGTTGATACAGGACATCGGCCACGGGACCTTTGTACGGAACGCGGGCCACCACGCCCTCCGGAACCAGCTTTTTGGCACCCTTCTGGAAATAGCGGTCTGCGCTGCCGGCCTGCATGGCGTCGATACTGCCCATGCCGCGGTAGCCTTTCATCTTGACGCCGTCCACTTCCACCACCTCGCCGGGGGCTTCGTCGGTACCGGCAAACATGCTGCCGCACATGACGCAGTGCGCGCCGGCGGCCAGGGCCTTCACCACGTCGCCGGAGTAGCGCAGGCCGCCGTCGGCAATGACGGGAACGCTGTCGCCGGCCACATCTGCGACATCGGCAATGGCGGTAAGCTGCGGAACGCCCACGCCCGCGACGATGCGCGTGGTGCAGATGGAACCGGGGCCGATGCCCACCTTGAGGCCGTCTGCGCCGGCGGCGATGAGGTCTTTGGCGGCTGCGGCCGTGGCGATGTTGCCCACCACTACGTCCAGGCCCGGGAAGGCCGTCTTGATGTCTTTGAGTGCGTCTATCACGCCCTTGGAATGCCCATGGGCGCTGTCCAGCACTACGGCATCCACACCGGCATCGGCCAGGAGCTTTACGCGGTCCAGGACGTCCGGGGTGATGCCCACGCCGGCGGCCACCTGGAGCCCTTCGGCCTTCACCTTGGCCACCTCCGCCGCCTGCTGCTCCGCGCACATGTTCTTATGGATGACGCCAATGCCGCCTTCGCGGGCCATCGCAAGGGCCATGGGGGCTTCCGTGACGGTATCCATTGCCGCGGAGGCAAAGGGAATGCCCAGCGAAATGTGCTTGGAGAATCGGCCCTGGAGGGACACCTCACGCGGGAGGACCTCGGAATAGGCCGGCATCAGAAGGACATCGTCGAAGGTAATGCCTTCCTGGAAAATACGGTCATGTAGCGCCATACGTTCTTTGTCTAAAAAATTCCTTATCTTTGTAGCCGATGAAACGCTTCACCTGCATACTCTTTCTTTTTGTGGCCGTCCTGGCACAAGCGCAGGTACGTACCTATTCGGAAAATGCTTCCAAGACCTTTGTGCTGGGCCTGGACAGCTATTTTTACGGCGAGGCCGGGTCGCTCGGCTTTGAGGCGGCAGGGCAGTCCTTTCAGGCTTCCGTGGGCGCGGATGGCGTCTTTCTCGGCAAACGGCGGATTGGAGACAGCGGGGACGTTGTCATCGGCGTCCACGACTTCACCGGCAACCGCGTTCCGGAATTTATGATGGCCCGGCGCTCCGGGGAATCTGTCGGCATTTGGATTTACGCCCTTAACGGCAGCACCTGGACCCAGCTGAAAATGATCTCCGTCCGGGGGGCCAGGGAAGTCCGCATCTTTCGCCAGATAATCTCTGTGCGCCAGGGTGAAACGCTTTGTTCCTGGACCTGGCACGGAGATAAATTCGACTACAAGGCTTCCGACGGCAGCCGTGAACCTACTTCTCTCTGACGTGAATCACGGACTTCACCGGGGCGATGTCCTCCAGGCGGCTGCGGCCGGGTAAGTCGTCAATCTCCACCAGGAACACAAAGTCCTTCACCTTCACCTGATATTCCTTTCCGTCAATGGTGACCTTCTGAGCGTTCAGGCCCAGGGCCAGGCCGCGTGCGGTGCCTCCGGTGGCCAGGATATCGTCAAAGAAAGTAATTTCAACGGTGTCGCCGGTGGGCTTGCTGGCAGCCAGGTCCGAGCGGCGGAAGTACACGTGGTCCGGACCGTATTCCTTCATGATTTCCACCTGCACCAGGTCGCCTTCCGCGAAAGGCAGCTTGCCTTTTTTGCGCAGCGGAATCAGGTTCTGGATGGGGTTTTCCCCGTAGAGCATGCCGGCACCGAACAGGAAACCGCGCGCCTCCGGGGCGGCAATGTTGGGAGCCAGGCACATGGCGGAAAGGTCATCGCAAAGGCTGCGGAACAACTGCTTGTCCTGGATGAAGGGGATGATGTCCACAAAGTTGACCCCCTTGATGGGGAAGTCCGGATAGAATTTGATGTACTTGCTGTAATCCATATTATTCTACTGAATTCATGTCTATCAGGTTGTTCAGGAGGGCATACACCGTAAGGCCCGCCACCGTTTTGATGCCGGTTTTGCGGGTGATGTTCTTGCGATGGGTGATGACCGTGTAGATAGAGATGTTGTATAAGTCCGCAATCTCCTTGTTGAGCATGCCCTTTGCCACGCAAATGAGGATTTCCTTTTCCCGCTGGGAGAGTTCCTCCCCTTCTGAGCGGGGCGAATCCGTCCGGTCTTCCAGGGCGGCGCGCACCTTTTTGATAATGGCCGGCGGGGTGTCCATCAGGCCGATAACACCGTCATACTGGCGCAGCAGGTCCTCGTCCAGAAGGCCGATGGCAAAGGCAATGACGGGAGCGCTTGAATACTCCGCCACACGCGCCTTGATGCCGGCGCGGGAAGCATAATCACAGATATTGGGGTCTACGATGACCACATCCGGAGCCATGCTCCGCAACTCCTGTCCGCTGAGGTCCCTGAGGATGGCGCAGACTTCAAATTCCCCCAAGTCGTTGAACACTTGTTCCAGTCCTTTTGCCGCAATGGCAGAAGGGGCGACGATGAGGATGCGTTTACTCATGGTTTTCCATCCTCCCTACCATGGGGACCAGGATATCGTCCTCGATGAACGTGTGCTTGCCGAGGTCGTATTCCAGGGTATAGATATAGAAGAGCACCTTGTAGGCTTCCTGCTGGTTGCACGGAGCCGGGATGTACTTCATGACCAGGTTTTTGAGGTCCTCCAGCTTTTCTTCCACATTGGAATGGTTTTCCTCATACTCGCCAATGGTGAACGGAGCGCCGGAGCGTTTGTTCAGGACGGCCTCCACGTAGGGGAACACCTGGCCTTCTTCATAGGCAAAATGCTTGGAGAGTTCCTCTTTGTAGTCTGCAAAGAATTGCCAGATAATGCGCTGCTGCTTTTCTCCGCAGGGCCCGATCATGCGCTCCAGGGCGACTGCCATCTGCGGCACCACCACCTCCGTATAGTACGCGTGCGACTGATGAAGGTACTGGAGGATATCCTTCAGGTTGGCCAGCGAAAGGGCCTCCTGTGTGGGCCTGTAGCCGTCGAAGGCATATACGCGGCAAATGAGAAGAAAGGTTTCCGGGTCTATGCCGGCCTTTTGGCAGACTTCTGCCACCGTGGCCTCACCAAAGCCGAAATGCAGCCCCAGACGGGTTGCTACGCCTAAAAGGGAGAAATCCGTATCCAGCAGTTCCGCCATTTTCATGGCAGGACTCATGGGGTGACGGTGTGCGCGAGTATCCATACGGGACACAAAGTTAAAAAAATTCAGGAAATAAAAAAACTTCCAGACTTCGCAGCCGGGAAGTTTTATAACAACAATAAAAGGATCTAAACTATCTAACTATATGGCTTGTTATTCAAGTTTCTGCTGCAAAGGTACGCGTCCTGCGCGGTTGTTGCAATCACAATTAGTTGGTAGCGAGCATCCTTTGTCCTCAAAAGTTGTGATGAGTTTTGCCCCTCATCCTTGTTTTGGGCCGAATTTGAGGACGAGAGGGGCTAAACCGGGCTGTCGTCCTTGAAAAATGCCGATTTTAAGGACGAGAGGGGGCGAAGCGGGACGAAAGGCGGCAATCCGGGGAAAATGCGTATCTTTGCAATCCCTAATGCGTAAAGAACCATGGCAATTCATACAGAAAAGACGGAGCACAGGGCGGAATCGGCCCGGAAAATGAACGGCTGGCTGGCGCTAAGCCCGCTTTTCGTGTTTTTGGCCGTGTACCTGCTGGGGTCCATTATCGCCCATGATTTCTACAAGGTACCCGTGGCGGCAGCATTCATTGTGGCCAGTGCCTATGCGCTGGTGATTACGCGCGGGGTGGAGAAGACGGACGACAAGATTGCCATTTTCTCGGAGGGGGCCGGCAACAAGAATGTGCTGCTGATGATCTGGATTTTTGTGCTGGCGGGGGCGTTTGCGGCTACGGCCAAGGACATTGGCGCCATTGACGCAACGGTAAACGCCACGCTGCGCATCCTGCCGGGGAACCTCCTGTACGCGGGGCTGTTTCTGGCGGCATGCTTCATTTCCATGGCCATCGGCACGTCTGTGGGGACCATTGTGGCGCTGGTGCCCATCGCTTCCGGCATTGCCGCGGAGGCGGGAATCGGCATTCCTTTCATGACGGCCATCATTGTGGGCGGCGCGTTCTTTGGCGACAACCTTTCCTTTATTTCCGACACCACCGTTGCGGCCACCAAGATCCTGGGCTGCTCCATGCGGGACAAGTTCCGCGTGAACCTGTGGATTGCGGCGCCGGCGGCCCTGCTGGTGACGGCGCTGTACGTGTTCCTGGGGCTGTCCGTAGAGGCGGCACCTTCCGCCGCACCGGTGCAGTGGGTGGGCCTGGTGCCTTATCTGCTGGTGATTGTGCTGGCGCTGGTGGGCGTAAACGTAGTGACGGTGCTGGTGATTGGCATTTTGGTAAATGGCGTCATTGGCTGGTGCACGGGAGCCTACGGTTTTGTGGGCTGGATGGCCTCTATCGGGGGCGGTATCGGCTCCATGGGTGAACTCATTATTGTGTCGCTCCTGGCGGGCGGCATGCTGGAAATTATCCGGTATAACGGCGGGCTTCAGTTTATTATCGACGGGCTCACCCGCCGCATTGCCGGACGCAGAACGGCGGCCCTGTCCATCGCCTGGCTGGTGTCGCTGGTGAACTTGTGCACGGCCAACAATACCATCGCCATCATCACCGTGGGCCCGCTCGCGCGCGATATCACCGGGCGTTTTGGCCTGGACCCGCGCAAAACGGCCTCCATCCTGGACACCTTCTCCTGCCTGGTGCAGGGCATCATCCCCTACGGCGCGCAGATGCTCATGGCCAGCGGCCTGGCAGGGGTGTCGGCCGTGGCCATCATCGGCCACCTGTACTACCCCTTCGCCCTGGGCATCGTGGCCTTCCTGTCTATCCTCTTCCGCTTTCCCCGGCGCTACTCCTAGCCCCGTCCTTGTTTTGGGACGATTTTGAGGACGACAGCCCGGTTCGTGCCTCCTCGTCCTCAAATTTGGCCGTTTTCAAGGACGACACGCCGGTTTGCGCCTCCCGTCCTCAGAATCGGCCTTTTTCAAGGATGAGGGCCCTTGGTAGAGAGGGGGAAGAGGTCATTCACCACGGATATGGACAAACTCATGCAGCGGGCAATTTGGGCGTTGCCGGCATTATAATCCCACTTTAAGGTTTTTGCCAAACGCAGTTTGTTGTCATTCGAGAGCAGTTTGGGGCCATCTACATGATACACCTCTTTGCACAATTTGAAAATTACGCTCCACAGTTCTTTATCGTCCAGCAATATCTTCTCCCCGAAGCGTTTGGCAATTTCCACTTGTGACTCAACGTTCTTCAGGGTCCAATGAACAAACTCCCGGGCGTCTTCAAAAAAGGATTCTACCCGTCGATAATCCGTGAAACTGGACGGAAGGGCCACGCCGTTGAGGACCTTGATTCTGGGATCTATCTCCCCGTCACGCTCATGCTTGAATGCACGGCGTTTGGTCAAAGGCATTGCGGCTGCCGATTCCCCCTCCTGCATGAGATCCAGTAATCCATTGAAATACAGATAGCCACTACACCATTTGTAACTGAATAAGTTTACATTTCTACGGTCCACGAAGGAATTTCGGATGACATAAACAATCTCGTCCCGGAGCTGTTTCAAGCTGGAGATGGGAATCAACTGTGGCGTGGCCGCCAGGATAATTTTTGCGCGCCCGTCTGTCCGGTGCAATTTGAGCAGACGCCGCTGTAAATCGTCATAAAACGCGGCGCAGTCTTCCCGTTTCCCCTCCAGAACAAAGTGCAGATGATTCTCCATGATGGAAAAAGCGAGAAGTGTGCAGCGGCCTCCATAGGTGGCCAGCGCAATAAAGTTGAGCATTTCATTCAGCTCATTCTCTGTCCGGAAGAGCAGTTCGTCCTCAATGGGCTTGGTGCACAGGTGATAATACTCCCCTCCTTCAAAAAACAATTGTTCACAAGTACTCATACTCAATTGCGGGCGAATTTTTTGCCCCGGCGCAAGATACGTCGAATTCTCAAAACCCATCGATAGAAACATGAATTTTTTCAGAAATTTTTCTACCGATTCGTGTGAAACAACACCCTCGTCCTTGTTTTGGGCCGATTTTGAGGACGAGCGGGCGTGAACCGGGCTCTCGTCCTTGAAAAGGGCGGAAAACGAGGACGAGGGGGTGCAAAACGGGCTGTCGTCCTTGAAAACGGCGGAAAACGAGGACGAGGGGGAGGAAGAACCGGGGAAAAGGTGTATCTTTGCGGGGAAATGAAGACAAAGGTGCAAATAGAGGTGCCGGGAGGGGCGGAAAAGGTGCTGCTGCATGCGTGCTGCGCGCCGTGCTCCAGCGCCATTGTGGAATGCCTCATGGAACGGGGCATCCGGCCGGTAATCTTCTACGCCAATTCCAACATCTTTCCCCGCGAGGAATACGACCACAGGCTCAACGAGTGCATCCGCTATGCCCGGAAATGGGGTATCGAGATTGTGGACGATGTATACAATCATGACGCCTGGCGCCAGTGCGCCCAGGGCCTGGAGACGGAGCCGGAACGCGGAAAACGCTGCCTGGAATGCTTCAAGCAGCGTTTGTTACG